>CAMPIK010000463.1 GCA_946886325.1 uncultured Shinella sp. | reverse complement strand
TCGAGCCGTGCAGACCCCAGCCGCGCTGGGAGCCAACCACGAAATCGGCATCGGCGCCGAGAACGTCGGTCACGATTGCGCCGTCCCAATTGTCGCGCTTGCGGGTGTCGAAGGTCAGAAGCGGGCGAACCTGGTCCTTGAGCGGCAGGAAGCCTTCGCCACCGACGAAACCGACATCGACGACGCCGCCGGCGACCGCGTTGCGGGCCGGGCCGCCGCCATCATAGGTGACGACGCGCACGGCATTGGTATCGATCTGATTGGCCGCGCACAGGATGCTGAAATTCACGAGGTCGGCGGAAGCCGGCTGCAGACCGACCGAAAGGCTGCCCGGATCCGCCTTGAGGCGGGCAATGGCGTCGTCGACCGACTTGACGTCGGAACCGGCGCTGGTCGCCATCAGCGTGTAGTCCTGCGACGGCAGGTTGACCATGTAGAAGTCTTCCAGCTTGAAGGAAGCATCCTGGGTCAGAATGTTGAGCGGCAGGTAGGGTGCTGCCGACGTGCAGAGAATGGTGTAGCCGTCATCCGGCTGCTGCAGGAAGAAGGTGTGCCCGAGCAGCGCGCCGGCGCCGCCGCGGTTGATGATCGTCAGCGGCTGGCCGAGCTTTTCCTGCAGGAACGGGGCGAAGGCGCGTGCGAGGCGGTCATTGTAGCCGCCGGTGTCGAACGGAACGACGATATTGATCGGGCGATCCGGATAGGCGCCCTGGGCGCGCAGGATCGACGGCGACGCGAGCGCGGCAAAGGCAACGCCCCCGGCGCTCGCCTTGAGAATGCTACGGCGTGAAAATCTGGATGTCATGTGAATTTCCTCCAAGGCCTTTGCAGGCTCACTCTCCCTTTGCCAGCCCGTGTCGCACGGGATGACAGCCTCTCCCAAGGCGTGCGCAAGGCTAGGAACGAATTAGTCAACTGTCAACAATAAATCGCCGATTCGTCTTTCTGCTGCGCCGCGGGCGTTTGTTGCGGCGCCGAACGACGCCAAATACATTGCAAATGCGGCGATGCCGCATGATCCCCCGGCAAAATTCAGCCGCTCGCCCAAAGTTGTTGACAATCGACAGATACTCACGTTTGTTGGCGGCAACGGCGAGGGAGCGCCGAAACGGCCCTGCGCGCATGCGCTCTGGAGATTTCGGCCCGCACGGCTCCCTTCCGAAAAAACGTATGGGAGGACCAGAATGACTGCCGTGACCAAAATTGACACCGCGACCGACGCCCCCGGACTGACCCACGAGGTCGCCCGCTTCGTTCACACCGCGAAAAGTGCCGATCTGCCGGCAGTCGTCGTCGAAAACGGCAAGAAGTCGATCCTCGACGGCCTCGGCCTTGCTCTTTCCGGATCTGTCGCAACTTCAGGCGAATATGTCCGCCGTCACCTCGACGATATCGGCGCGGTAAACGGCACGGCCACCGTCATCGGCACGGATCGCAAGGTGCCGCCGCGCTTCGCGGCCTTTGCAAACGGCGTCGGCATCCATGCGGACGATTATGACGACACGCAGCTCGCCGTCGCCAAGGACCGCGTCTACGGCCTGCTGACCCACCCGACCGCGCCGGCGCTTCCCTCGGCGCTCGCCATGGGCGAGACGCTTGGCGCCAGCGGTGCCGACGTCATGCTCGCCTACCACATCGGCGTCGAAGTCGAATGCAAGATCGCCGAGGCGATCAATCCGCGCCATTACCAGACCGGTTTCCACGCGACGGCCACCTGCGGCACCTACGCATCGGCCGCAGCCGCCGGCCGCCTGATGGGGCTCGATGTCGAGCAGCTGCTGCGCGCCCTTTCCATCGCCGGCAGCCAGTCCGCCGGCCTGCGCGAAAATTTCGGCACCCTGACCAAGCCCTTCCATGCCGGCCGTTCCTCGGAGAGCGGCGACGCGGCCGCGCAGTTCGCCTCCTATGGCTGGACGGCCGCGCCGACAATCCTGGAAGCCCCGCGCGGCTTCTTCTCGGCCGCCGGCGGCGGCTATGACGAAAACGCCATCCGCGGCAAGCTCGGCAATCCCTGGACCTTCGACAGCCCCGGCATCTCCATCAAGCCGCATCCGTCGGGCTCGCTCACCCATCCCGGCATGACCGAGATGCTGCGCCTCATCAAGGAAAACGGCATCAAGGCTGGCGATGTCGAGCACGTGCGCATCGGCACCAACCACAACATGCCGAACGCGCTGATCCATCACCGGCCGCAAAACGAGTTGCAGGCGAAATTCTCCATGCAGTTCTGCATGGCGATCCTGCTGATCGAAGGCCGCGCCGGGCTCAACGAGTTCACCGACGAGGTGGTGCTGCGCGACGACGTCAAGGCGATGATCTCGAAGGTCGACTTCGTCGTCGACGAGCGCGCCGAGGCCGCCGGCTATCACCTGATGACCACCTATATCGACATCAGGCTGAAGGACGGCCGGACGATCTCCGGCATGGCCGATTTCGGCAAGGGCAGCCCGGCCAATCCGATGAGCTATGACGAGGTCGCGACCAAGTTCCTCGAATGCGCCGAATTCGCGCGGTGGGACATGGGCAAGGCCCGCGAGGTCGTCGGCATGGTGTCCGAGTTCGAGAAGCTTGCGGACATCCGCAAGCTGATGGCGCTCGTCAGCAACTGAGGCCACGGCCCGGATCCCCGCGATGGATGACAAGCCTCGATCAGCAACGCCCGCGGAAACGGGCAAGAAGCCGGATGCGGCAGGGCGTTTTCGCCAGCCGCGCTGGTGGCTGACGCTTGCGCTCACCTATGCCATCGCGGCGGTGGCCGGCTTTGCGGCGAAGGCCGTCAACATGCCGCTGCCCTTCATGCTCGGCCCGTTCTTTGTCATGGCGGCGCTCTCGATCTTCGGCTTCCGCTCGGTGCTCGTGCCGATGGGCCGCGAGCTTGGCCAGGTCGCGATCGGGGTCGCTGTCGGCATGCGCTTCACGCCGGCGGTGCTCGCCGCCATGACCGGTTTGCTGCCGGCCATGGTGCTCGGCACCGCCTATGTCGTCGTCTTCACCATGGCGGCCGCCTTTCTCTTCAAGCCGCTGGCGAAGGTGGACGATGTCACCGCCTTCTTCGCGACCGCCGCCGGCGGCGTTGCCGACATGGCGACGGTCGCAAAGGACTATGGCGGCG
>CAMPIK010000462.1 GCA_946886325.1 uncultured Shinella sp. | reverse complement strand
CATAATTTTGCGCACGTTTTCCGCCATTTCGCGCACCACGGCTTCGCTCACGGCTCCGTTTTCGGCAACAAGCCGGCCCGCCTTGAAGACCCGGCGCCCCCTGGGCACCGCGACGACCGCCTCCGGCACATGGGCTGCGTCAAGCGTCACGAAATCCGCCTTTGCGCCGACCGCGATGCCGTAGTCTTCGAGCCGTAGCGCTTTCGCGCCTGCCGCCGTCACCACGTCGAAGGCGGCGGCAAGTTCCTCATCGACGTAGAAGCCGGAGCGATAGCCGATGATTTCGGCCCGGCGCAGCATGTCGCCGTCGCCATAGGGCCACCAGGAATCGCGGATATTGTCGCTGCCGGTGAAGACCGTCACGCCTGCCGCGCGCAGGATCGCGACCGGCGGGAAATTGTGGTTGCCGGGCGCGTTGGTCATGATCGAGACGCCGCTTTTGGCGATCCGCGCGGCGATGCGCTTCTGCGCATCCGGCGTCAGGTCGCCGAGCCCGTAGGCATGGCTGACGGCGACATGGCCCTGCATGCCGAGCGCGACCGTGCGGTCGCAGATCTCCTCGACCGTGAAGGCGCCGAGCGTGCCGGCATCATGCAGGTGGATGTCGACATCGACGCCGTGCTTCTCCGCCACGCCGAAGACGACGTCGAGATGACCCTTGGGGTCGCGGTCGAAGCTCGCCGGATCGAGGCCGCCGACGAGATCGGCGCCAAGGCCGATCGCCGCGTCGAGAAGGTCGGCCGTTCCGGGGCTCTTCAGGATGCCGAACTGCGGAAAGGCGACGAGCTGGATGTCGATGATGCCCTTGTAGTCCTCGCGTACCCCAAGGATCGTTTCGAGCGACGCCAGCCCGACGGACCCGTCGACCATCACATGGCTGCGCATCTGCACCGTGCCGTTGGCGATGCAGAGGTCAAGCTGGTTGCGCGCGCGTTCGTCCATGGGCGCGGCCTGAGCCATGTTCTCGGCCTGGAAGGCGACGCGCTCATGCACGTCGAAGCCATCGGTGCAGGGTTTGTGCGGAATCCAGGTGTCGCCGTAGAAGCTCGTGTCGAGATGGATATGGCCCTCGACGAAGCTCGGCACGAGAAGCGCGCCGGCAATGTCGACGGTCGCCGTCGCTGTGGTGCCTGAGCCCGCGGGCGCGATCGCGGCGATGCGGCCGCCTGAGACCGCGATGTCGTTGAGCGAGCCGTCCGCGAGCTTCGCATTGGTGAAGAGCGTGTCGATCGTGCCCATGGGCACCTCCCTTTTCGGTTCTTGCTATGGTCGGTTCTTGCCATTGGCTGCCGGACCCCGCCAAGGCGGGATCCGGCACAAACGGATCAGTTCTGCGGCAGCGTGCCCTGGACGCCCTCGATGAGCCCGGTCATGCCCTTGATCTCTTCGTCGGGCAGCGACTGGCCGGCGGCGACCTTGACCGTTCCCGCCTGGTCCTTGATCTCGCCGGTGAAGGGCTTCAGCTTGCCGCTGATGATGTCGGCTTCGGCCGCCTTCATCTCGGCGGCGACCGGCTCCGGCAGGTCCGGATTGCTCGTCGTCATCTTGACGAAGCCGCCCTCGCCGAGGCCGAGCCAGCGGCTTTCCGGCGTCCAGTTGCCGGCCATCACCGCCTTGGCGGCGTTGATATGCGCGGCGCTCCAGTCGAGCTCGAAGGAGACGAGCTGCTTCTGCTTCACATAGGCGGAGAAATCGCCGGTGCTGCCGATCGACCAGACGCCCTTTTCCTCGGCCGCAAGACCCTGGACCGGCGTGTTCGGGCTGCCGGAGAGCACGTCGGCGCCCTGCGCGATCAGCGCCGCGACGGCATCCTTCTCCTTGGCCGGATCGACCCAGGCATTGGCCCAGACCACCTTCAGCACGACATCCGGATTGACGCTGCGCGCGCCGAGCAGGAAGGCGTTGAGGCTGTAGATGACCTGCGGCACCGGGAAGGCGCCGACCCAGCCGAGCACGTTGGTCTTCGTCATGCGGCCGGCGGCGATGCCGGTCAGATAGGTGCCTTCATAGTGGCGGGCCTCGAAGACGCCGAGATTGTCGCCCGCGTCGATGCCGGCGCAGCATTCGAAATGCGAGTTGGTCAGCGACGGCGCCAGCTTCTTCAGCGATGCATATTGCGAGAAGGTCGTGCCGAAGATCAGCTTGTGGCCCTGTGTCGAAAGCTGGCGGAAGAGCCGCTCGCAATCCTGGATCTGGGCGATGTTCTCAAGCACGGTAACCTTCACCTGGTCGGGAAACTCCTTTTCGAGCGAACGCCAGGCATTGGCCTGGAAATATTCCCAGCCGGTGTCGGAGATGGCGCCCATGTGGATCACGCCCACCTTCAGCACCTCGCCGGCGGCAAGCGTCGGGCGGATGCCGGCACCGAGCGCAAGCGTCGCGGCGGCACTGGTCTTCAGGAAGTCGCGTCTGGAAAATGCGGTCATGTCTGTTCCTCTCTTTTGGTTATGTTCGGGTTGTCGGCATGCGGCAGTCGCGGTCAGCCCTCCGCTGCGAAGGGCTTTCCAAGGGAAGCGGGAATGCTGAGGCGCATCAGGCCCGCATTGCGGGAGATCAGCACCAGCACGAGGATGGTGACGAGATAGGGCAGCGCCGACATCAGCTCCGACGGCAGGCCGATGCCGGCACTTTGCGCGAAGAGCTGCGCGATCGTCGCGCCGCCGAAGAGATAGGCGCCAAGGAAGCAGCGGCCGGGCCGCCAGGTGGCGAAGACGACGAGCGCCACGGCGATCCAGCCGCGCCCGGCGATCAGGCCCTCGGTCCAGAGCGACGTGTAGACGATCGAGATATAGGCCCCGGCGATGCCGGCCGTCGCGCCGCCGAAGAGCACGGCAAGGTAGCGGATCGAAACGACGGGGTAGCCGAGCGCATGGGCGGCCGCCGGGTTCTCGCCGACCGAGCGCAGCACGAGGCCCGGTCGGCTGCGATAGAGGAAGGCCCAGACGCCGGCGAAGAGCAGCCAGGAAAGCCAGACCAGCGGATGCAGGCCGCCAAGCACGGCGCCGAGGACTGGAATGCGGGCCGCCGCTGCGCTCAGCGCCGACGGCTCCATGACGATCGCCATGCCGACATGGGACTTGCCGAGATAGGAGCCGAGGCTGGTGCCGAAGATG
>CAMPIK010000461.1 GCA_946886325.1 uncultured Shinella sp. | reverse complement strand
TCACTTCTTCTTTTGCGGAGCGCTGGCTCCCGTTCCGTCCCTATCCGTGTCTGGCAAAGATGGCCGACCTGTTCCCGCCATGATGGCAGCAACGTCCTAACCGATGGTTACGCGTGAGGTGGTGTCGATCCGGCAGAGCGCGACCGTCAGCTTTGCTGCTCGAAGCTGAGCAGCGACCAGTCGCCGCTCTGCGTCATGCAGGCCCGGCCCTTGTAGCCGGCGACCCCGCGATAGGAGTGTCGCGTCGTCGTAAAATCGCGGCAGAGCGTGCCGCCCTCGTCCCTGATCTCGGCGACCCGACTGATGACGCCGGCGCTGCCGGAGGCCGAATTGGCCCAGGGGATGGGATCGCCCTGGTAGCGGGAGAGATCGAGCGAGGAGACCGCATTGCGGATCGTTGCCTCGTCCGACACGCGGTCGCCGCTGGAGCCGGGGATCGAACTGGTCTTGACGGACCGGTCGACCTTGAGGCCGGCCGCAAGGTCGTAGCGGCCGCCGACGCAGCCTGAAAGCAGGATAGCCGAGAGCGCCACCGCGGCCACCGAACACCGGCAGGGCCACAATGTCATTGTCTCTCGCCTTGACTTTGCTATGACTTCCACTCCTGCACGCCTTACCAACTCACGAAACGGCATTGGCATTGATGATGAGCGAAATTGGGTTAACAACCGGTGACTTCACGGAAGAAAACGAGCCCTATTCCCTTTTTGGCGCATGGCTGGCCGATGCCGAAAAGAGCGAACCGAACGATCCGAATGCCGTGGCACTCGCAACCGTCGATCCGGCCGGACTGCCGAATGTGCGCATGGTGCTGCTGAAGGGCTTCGACGAACGGGGTTTCGTCTTCTACACCAACTTCGAAAGCCAGAAGGGGCAGGAGATCCTGTCCTCGCACAAGGCGGCCATGTGCTTCCACTGGAAAAGCCTGCGCCGTCAGGTCCGCATCCGGGGGGACGTCGAGGTGGTGACCGAAGAGGAAGCCGACGCCTATTATGCGACGAGGCCGCGCGGCAGCCGCATCGGTGCCTGGGCCTCGAAACAGTCCCGCCCGCTCGAAGGGCGCTTCGCGCTGGAAAAGGCCGTCGCCGAATATACGGCGCGCTACGCGATCGGCGAAATTCCGCGGCCGGCCCATTGGTCGGGCTTCCGCATCAAGCCTGTTTCGCTCGAGTTCTGGCACGACCGGCCGTTCCGCCTGCACGACCGCATGGAGTTCCGGCGGGCGGATGACGGCTGGCAGAAAGTGCGGATGTATCCCTGACATCGGACCTGCGCCGGGCGCGCCGATCCATCATCAGCCAATGTCTCGCGGTGCCGTTCCGTCGTGATACGGGTTAACCCTGACTGTCACTTTTCCTTCATATTCCGGACACATTTGCTATTGTGTTCGTGTTCATCGAGGGGAGATGCCAGTTATGCGTAACGTTCCGAGACTGTTAACCAGCTTGTTTAACCATCTGCTGCGACCGGTCGGAATAATCATCGCGGCAATTCTGTTTTTCCTTGCAACATTCTACTTCGATACACGGACACGGTTTCTTCCGTATACCTATTCGATCACGCTGGTGGTGGCCGCCATCTTCTTCGTTGCGAGCCGACGGCTCGTCTTCTCGCTCTATTGCGCCGGAACGATCGTGCTGCTGCTTGCGGTCGTTTCCTATGTGAAGTTCGAGATGAAGGGCCTTGCGCTTCACTCTTATGACTTCTTCTTCACCGGCACGGACTGGAAGATCATCGAGTTTCTCGCGGTCAACTACACGGGCATCGTGCTTGCCGCGGCGATCGGCCTGCTTCTCGCCGTCGCTTTCCTCGCCCAGATCTACCGGATGGAGCAGCCCTTCCGTGTCCGGCTTCTGGCGCGGGCTCCGGCGGTCTTCCTCTTTGCAGGCGTCGCCTATGCCGCCCATCCGGTGCACAATCCGCGCGAAGCCGAATACCTGCCCTACATCGCCGGCTACAACGCTTCCGCCCTGCCCATCTCGCTCTGGCACCTGCCGGACCTGCTCAAGGACATGTCCTTTGTGGAAAAGGTCGATTATGTCGCGATCGACAAGCCGCTGACGGATGAGGTCACCTGCGGCGAGGGCGGCAAGCAGCCCGACCTTTTCCTGGTCCTCTCGGAAAGCCAGGGGTCGCCGCTCACCTATCCGAAGATCTCCGTCCCCGAGGCGATCGTCGACAGCTATCGCTCCGGCGACAAGACCATCAAGCCGCTCTACGTGGAGACGGTCGGTGCCGGAACCTGGATGACCAACTTCTCCGTGCTCACCGGCATGTCGACGGCCGATTTCGGCTGGCAGGCAGCCTATGTCACGCAACTGATGGAAAACCGCGTCAAGGGCGCCCTTCCGGACGTTCTCGCGCGCTGCGGCTATCGAACCGTTGCCGTGATGCCGCTGAACTACCATTCGCTGAACGAGGGTCCGTTCCTGAAGTCGATCGGCTTCCAGGAGGTCTATGATGCCGAAGCGATCGGCCACGATCCGATGACCGTGCGCGACAAGACCTATTTCGATTTCGTCGAGAAACTGATCGCCGAGCATCGCCGCGAGGATGGCCGCCCGCTCTTCGTGCAGGTGCAGACCATGTTCGCCCACTCGCCCTATGACAGCGTGCTGCTGCCCGAGGTCAAGGTTCCGGCCCATCCGTTCTCTGATGTGCCTGACATCAACGAGTTCATGCGCCGCGTCGCCGCCGCCCGCATCGATATCGAGGCCTTCAGGGACAATCGCGAGATCGCGCCCGGACCGAACGGCAGCGTCGTTGCAGAATTCGGCGACCACCAGTCGATTGCGACCCGCGAGATGGCGCTCGCCGGCCGGGACAAGCAGACGGTCCTGTCCGACTTCCGCTCGCCGATCTACGAGACCTATTTCATCGTGCACGGCTATGGCGCGACCGTCGATTACAGCCGGCTGCATCAGGGCGAGGATGCCGCCTTCCTCGCTGCCCGCCTGCTCGATGCGGTGTCCGGTCTGCCGAAATCGCCGATGTTCGAGGATCTTCTGAAGGTCAGCGATGCCTGCGGCGGGCGGTTCCACACCTGCGAGGAGCGAAAGCACGTCGATGCCAACCTCAAGAAGCGCATCGCCGGCGGCCTGCTGGCCATGAACTGAGCGAG
>CAMPIK010000460.1 GCA_946886325.1 uncultured Shinella sp. | reverse complement strand
TCGGCCGGCGCCGGCGACAGCCGCAGGAACGGATTGGATGTCAGCAGGAGAAAGAGCGCGAAAGCGGCGGTGATCCAGGCCTGAACGGCGAGCACGTTGGCGCGAAGCCGCGCCGGCAGGTTTCGCCCGAAGGCCGCCACCAGCGCGCCGAAGAAGACGAGGATCAGCAGCCAGAGCAGCATCGACCCTTCATGGTTCCCCCAGACGCCGGACACCTTGTAGATCATCGGCTTCAGCGAATGGGAATTCTCCCAGACATTGGCGACGGAAAAATCGGAGACGACATAGGCGAAGGTCAAAACGCCGAAAGAAAAGGCGGTCAACGCGAAGCTCGCGAAGGCCGCGACCGGCGCCAGCGCCATCATCGGCGCGTCGTTGCGGATCGTGCCGATAACCGGCAGGATCGACTGGATGACCGCCGTCGCCAGCACCAGGATCAGCGCATAATGTCCGAGCTCGATGATCATTTGATGGTTTCCTTGCCGCCGAGCGACACGCCCTGTGCCTTCAGCCGATCGGCCACGTCCTTCGGCATATAGGTCTCGTCATGCTTGGCAAGCACGGTATCGGCGACGAAAGTCCCGCTGCTGTCGGGAAACGACCCTTCGGCCACCACGCCCTGCCCCTCGCGGAAAAGGTCCGGAAGGATGCCGGTATAGCGCACCGGCACCGTGCTGATCGTATCGGTCACGGTGAAGGCCACGGTCGACCCTTCGCCGCGCTTGACCGAGCCGTCCTCGACGAGGCCGCCGAGGCGGATGCGGGTTCCGGGGCGAACGTCCGCCTTCGCGAGATCGCCCGGCACGTAGAAATAGGCGATCGACTGGCTGAAGGCGAACATCACCAGCAGCACGGCGGCGAGCAGGAAGGCCACGCCGCCGCCGATCACGGCCAGTCGCTTCTGCTTGCGGGTCATTGCGCGCCTTCTCCCGTCGATATCTTCAGTTCGCCGGCAAGCGCCAGCAACTGTCTGCCATTGTCGCTTTCGGCCGGAAACGCCTTCAGGGCGGCTTTTAGCGCCTCTGCCGCCTTGTCCCGTTGATCCAGCACAACATAGGAACGGATGATGCGCATCCATCCTTCGAAATTGTCGGGCTCTTCGCTCAGTTTCGCCGCAAGGCTCTCGACCATGCCCTCGATCATCTGCCGGCGGTCGCCCGCCTCCATCTGCGCGGCGGCGGCCACATCGGCGTCGGTCGGATTGCCGAGCGTGCCGGCCGGCTTGTCTGCGCCAAGCGTTGCGATATGCCGGTTGACCAGCGGCAGCCAGGGCGCATCGGCCGGGGAACTCTTCGCCAGCGCCTCGAAGGCCGCCTTCGCCTCCGCGCGCTTGCCCTCCTGCTCGAGCGCCAGCGCCAGATAGAATTTCGCCCGCGGATTGTCGTCGTTCAGCGCCACCGACCGCTCCAGCGTTTCGCGCGCATCGCCGGTGACGACGCCGCCCGCAATCGCGATCAGCGTTTCGGCATAACCGTCGAGACGCTCGGGTGACGGGCCGAGAAGGCGGATCGCCTCGCGAAACGCATTGGCCGAATCCTCGATGCGGCCGCTGCGGAAATAGATCGGCGCCAGCAGGTCCCAGCCGGCCCCGTCGTTCGGGTTCTGCGCGAGATGCCGTTCGGCGCGCGCGATCAGGATGTTGATGTCGTTGCCGGGATTGGCATAGCGCGCGGCGAGCGGCTGCGCCGGCAGGTCCGGGCGTCCGCCCGGCACGTAAAGACAGAGCCCGATTGCCGGCAACAGAAGGATGATCGCGGCCTGCGCCAGCCGGTTGCGCCCGGCGGCAGGCGCCGCGGACCGTCCCTCCTCGGCCGTCGCGGCAATCAGCCGGCGCGCCACCTCGGCGCGGGCGAGTTCGGCCTCCTCCGTGCCGATCAGGCCCGCGGCCTCGTCGCGCTTCAGTTCCTGAAGCTGGTCGCGATAGACCTCCGCGTCATGGCTTGCCTCGCCGGCAACAGCTTTCGGCGCCCGCAGGAGGGGCACGAGCAGCATGGCGGCGACCACTGCGGTGAGGATGGCGACGAGGATCCAGAAAAGCATGTCCGTTCAAATACTGGAACGGCAACGGCTTTCCAATTCCAAAAGGAACAGACACGGAGATTTGAGGCGTTTCGCCGCAAGATCGCCCAGCCGGCCTTGCGGCTGGTCAGGTAAGCGGCGTCCAGGTGCCGTTGGCATTGCGGCAGGCTGCCCCGCGCGTCATGCTTTCGCGTCCGTCGATCGTCAGCGTATGGCTATACTGCCGGCAGTTCTGCGAGCCGACCTGATAGGGCGCTGCCGCAACAACCGCGCCATTCACGCCCGACCCTTCCCAGGCGACCGGCTGTCCGCCGGGTGCGGCCTCCAGCGCCCGGTATTCTGCTTCCAGTGCCCGCTGGCGATCCGCGCCGGAGAGCGATGCGGCGGGATTTCGCGCCACAAGCCCGCCGTCAAGTGCGGTGATATAGAGTTCCGAGCCGGCAGCCGGGCGCGTATTGCTCGCGGTGAGGCCGGACGTCTCGCGCGATGCGGATGTCGAGTTGCAGCCGGCAAGCGTCGCCGACGCCAATAGCAGCGGTATGAGCGCACCGCGCGAGCGCAGGGTCGTCGCGCGCTCAGCGGTCTTCACGTGTCCAGACCGACCCTTCGGGGCCGGCGCATTTTTCGTCCGCATCCTCACTCCTTCTTTGCCGGAGCAGTTCTCTTTTTGCATTGTCCGTCGCATCAGGCAACATCCTTTGTCACGGCGGGCAGGACGAGCCGCGCCAGCAATCCGCCCATCGAACCCCGCGTCAGCGCAAAGGTTCCCTGATATTCCGAGGCAATCTCGCGCACGATCGAAAGGCCGAGCCCCGTGCCCGGCTTGCTCTCGTCGAGCCTGCGCCCGCGTTTCAGCGCCTCGCGGATCTGGTCCGGCTCGAGACCGGGACCGTCGTCCTCGACCTCCACCACGATCCAGCCGCGCCGCGCCGGGTCCTCGCCCGCCATGTCGGGCGGGGCGATATGCGCCCTCAGCGCGATCTTCCGCTTCGCGTGCCGCGCGGCGTTTTCCAGGAGGTTGCCGACCGTTTCCTCGATATCCTGCTGCTCCATCGCCAGAACCAGGGTCTCCGGCTCGACGTCGAGGGAAAAGACCTTGTCCTCGTT
>CAMPIK010000459.1 GCA_946886325.1 uncultured Shinella sp. | reverse complement strand
TTTCGGCCGCATCCGGATAGGCATGCACGAAGAGCAGCATGTCGGTGACGTTCTGCTCGGGATGCCCCTTCAGGTGGGCCTCGGTATAGTTTCGCCGGAAACAGGCATGCACGACGCCGGGTTGCCCAGAGGCGCCGAAAAGCGCCTTCTCGATCGCCGCAGCGTCGGCATTGGAGGCCGCGCGCGATCCGGCCGCCGGCAGGAGAAGCAAGGCAAGCACCGCGGCCGACACCGCCGTCTTCAGATTCCGCATCCGGTGTCTCCTGCAATCATGCCACGCGGGGCCAGCGGATTGCCGGCCCATGTCAACGGAGAACGGACGGGCGCTCGCATAAATTCGACCGGCCGGCCCCGGTCAGACGAATACGCGTTCGACGGTGGAGACGCTCGACAACTCGCGCAACTGCCCCATCAACTGGTTCAACTGCCGGAGATCCCAGACCTCCACGTCGATATGGACCTCGGTGAAATCGGCCGCGACGCGCGTCATCGACATGGAGCGGATGTTGACGTCGCTGGTGGCGATGATCTGGGTGACTTCGGCGAGCGTGCCCGGCTCGTTCAGCGCGTTGATCATGACGCGCGATACGAAGCGGGTGTTGTTGGCCTCGTCGAGGTCCCAGCGCACATCGATCCAGCGATCCGGCTCGTCGTCGAACTTCTGCAGCGCCGGCGACTGGATCGGATAGATCGTGATGCCGGTGTTGCTCTGCATGATGCCGACGATACGATCGCCGGGCACGGCACCGCCTTCCGAGAAGGTCACCTCGGCATTGCCGGAAAGGCCGCGGATCGGCAGGGCTTCCGGCCCGGCCGTGGCGGCCTCGGCCTGAGCCTTGGCCTTGCCCGGCAGCTTGAAGACCATGCCGGCGGCACTGCGCATGTTGAACCAGCCGTCGTCGGCACTCGGCTTCACCGTGACGCGCTCGTCCTGATAGTCGGGGAAACAGGCGCGCAGGACATCCAGCGAGGAGAGTTCGCCGCGCCCGACGGCGGCGATCGCATCCTCGACATCCTTCTGGCCGAGCCGGTGCAGCACAGGCTTCAGCCCGTCGCGCGAGAAGGACTTTCCGGCGCGGTCGAAGGTCCGCTCCAGGATGCGGTAGCCGAGGCCGGCATATTGCTTGCGCACGGCCGCCCGCGTCGCCCGGCGGATCGCCGCACGCGCCTTGCCGGTGACGACGATCTCTTCCCAGGCGGGCGGCGGCACCTGGATGCCGGAGCGGATGATCTCCACCTCGTCGCCGTTATTGAGGCGGGTGACGAGCGGCATGATGCGGCCGTTGATCTTGGCGCCGACGCAGGTGTCGCCGACATTGGTGTGGACCGCATAGGCGAAGTCGATCGGCGTCGCGCCGCGCGGCAGCGTGATGAGCTGGCCCTTCGGCGTGAAGCAGAACACCTGGTCCTGGAAAAGCTCGAGCTTCGTGTGTTCCAGAAACTCTTCCGGACTGTCGCCTTCGGCCAGCGCCTCGATCGTGCGCCGGAGCAGCGCATAGGCGTTCGACTGCGGTGTCTGCTTCTCCTCGTCCGCCGCCGGCTCCTTGTCCTTGTAGAGCGCGTGGGCGGCGATGCCGTATTCGGCGATCTCGTGCATGCGCTTCGAGCGGATCTGCAACTCGATGCGCTGGCGCGACGGGCCGACGATCGTCGTGTGGATCGACTGGTAGTCGTTCTGCTTCGGCGTCGAGATATAGTCCTTGAAGCGGCCCGGCACGACGCGCCAGCGCGTGTGCACGATGCCGAGCGCGCGGTAGCAGGCCGGAACGTCGGCGACGATGATGCGGAAGGCGTAAACGTCCGAAAGCTGCTCGAAGGAGAGCGATTTCGACTGCATCTTGCGGAAGATCGAATAGGGCTTCTTCTGGCGCCCCTTGACGCTCGCCTCGACCAGACCATTGGCGATCAAGAGGTCGCCGAGTTCCTCCTCGATCTTGCGGATCAGGCCTTCGTTCCTCTCCGAAAGCTCGGCGAGCTTGCGCGTCACCGCCTCGTAGGCTTCCGGGTTGATGTAGCGGAAGGACAGGTCCTCCAGTTCCTCGCGCATGTCCTGCATGCCCATGCGGCCGGCGAGCGGCGCATAGATGTCCATCGTCTCTTCCGAGATGCGGGCGCGCTTTTCGGCCGACATGTGGTCGAGCGTGCGCATGTTGTGCAGGCGGTCCGCGAGCTTGACGAGCAGCACGCGCACGTCGTCCGAGATCGCAAGCAGCAGCTTGCGCAGGTTTTCCGCCTGCTTCGCCTTCTTCGAGACGAGATCAAGCTTCTTGATCTTGGTGAGCCCCTCGACCAGGGCGCCGATATCCTCGCCGAACAGGTCGTCGATTTCCGCGCGGGTCGCCGACGTGTCCTCGATCGTGTCGTGCAGCAGCGCCACCGCGATCGTCGATTCGTCGAGGCGCATGTCCGTCAGGATCGCCGCCACCTCGAGGGGATGCGAGATATAGGGGTCGCCGCTCGCCCGCTTCTGCTGCCCGTGCTTTTGCATCGCATAGACATAGGCCTTGTTGAGAAGGGCCTCGTTGGCATCGGGTTTGTATTTCTGAACCCGCTCCACGAGTTCATATTGGCGCATCATCTAGGGTCGGGACCTGTCGTAGGGTCGGCCGACTCGTGTCGGCCGGAAGAACGGAATGGGGAAGGATGCAGGAACCGTCGCGATTCTCAAATCCTGCAATAGCTTTAGTGCACGTTTTCTCAAGAAATAATCAATTCTGCGGCGGAAAACGAGGTCTTAAGCGCCGAAAGGTCCGGGCAAACGAAAAATGCGCCGCCCGGCAGGCGACGCATCCCGAATTCTCTCGGCCCTGCCCGGACCGCGGGCGAGTTCGCCCGATCAGTAGTCGTCGCTCTTTTCCGGCGGCACGAGGCCTTCGATGCCGGCCAGAAGTTCTTCTTCCGTCATGCGGTCGAAGGTAATCGCCTCGGGCTGGTCTTCCTCTTCCTCGACGGGGGTGAAGCCGCCGGAGGTTTCCGCCACGACGAGCGAGGCCGGATCGGGTTCCGGCTCATCGACCTCGACATGCTTCTGCAGCGAGTGGATCAGGTCTTCCTTGAGGTCGCCGGGCGACAGCGTCTCGTCGGCGATCTCGCGCAGCGCCACGACCGGGTTCTTGTCGTTGTCGCG
>CAMPIK010000458.1 GCA_946886325.1 uncultured Shinella sp. | reverse complement strand
TCCCTCGTCGAACTGGAATCATTCTAGTTCGGGCGGCGTGCCAAGGGTTTGCAACTTGTCCGGCTGTTTTTCACGAAAGCCGGAAGAATTCTTGCATTCTCGGGATTCAATGCAAATAATTCGTGCGTTGGTTTTCATGGGAGAAGATTCATGCTGGATGATCGCGACAGAAAGCTGCTGGACCAGCTTCAGCGGGATGCGGGACAGTCGATCGCCGAGCTTGCGGAAAAGGTGTCGCTGTCGCTGTCGGCCTGCGCGCGGCGCATCCAGCGGCTGGAGGAGAGCGGCCATATCGCGGGGCGGGTGGTGGTGCTCGACCGGCAGCAGATGGGCGTGCCGACGACGGTCTTCGCGCTCGTGAAGACCGCGCATCACAGCGACGACTGGATCGAGCTTTTCCGCAAGGCGATCGGCGATATCGCGGAGATCGTCGAGGCGCACCGGCTGACGGGCAATTACGATTATATCCTGAAGATCGTGCTGCCGCGCGTCGAGCACTATGACGTCGTCTACAAGCAGATCGTGCGCAAGGTCGAACTGTTCGACGTCTCGGCGTCGATCTCGATGGAGGTGCTGAAGAGCGGATCGGCCGTGCCCGTCGGCTATGCTGAATAGCCCGGATACCCGTCAGGCGGGCAAGAAAAAAGGCCGGACGAAATCGCCGGCCTTCCCTTCATTTCCTGCCGCTGCCGGTACATCCGTGGTCAGCGGTGGAAAAATGTCTCAGGATGCGCTGAGCTGGTCAGCGGACATCTTGCCCGACTTGCGGTCGCGGACGAGTTCGAAGGTCACCTTCTGGCCGTCGTTCAGGCCGGCAAGGCCAGCGCGCTGAACAGCGGAGATGTGCACGAAGACATCCGGCTCGCCGCTATCGGGAGCGATGAAACCATAACCCTTGGTGGTGTTGAACCATTTGACAGTACCAGTTGCCATGACGAAAACCTTTCCTTCTCCGGCAAATCAATCGTTGACCAGCGCAAAGTGCCGCGATGATCAGTTTTGGTCGAATTTGAAGGGGAAGATCGTCAAACTGCGCCCGAGGGCGCAAAAGCACAAGTCACGTTCAAATCTCGATAGTCGTGAAATAAGTGGTTCTGCCGAAAACGTCAAGGAGTCGGATCGCAAATCGCGGCGCCTTCGTTTCGCCGGAACGGCCGTATTTCGCCTCCGTTATTCCGCCGCCGGGATGCTCGCATCGTTGCGGCATTGCGAAATCGGCAGTTGGCGGAACGACCGGATGGCGAGGATTCGGGCCTCGCCCGAATCGACTTCCACCCCCATGCAGGCGCAGGCATAGCCGTAATTGCCGTTGGTGCGCACATAGTCGCCAGCGGAGATATCGGGCAGGTTTTCGATACCATCAGGCTCGATGTCGCTGCCCTGCGTGAGGATCGTCCAGGAGGCGTCCCGATCCGTCAGCCAGTAGTTGCCGGGCGTCGGATTGTGCAGCCAGCCGCATCGGTTCTCGGCGGCCTCGGCCGTCGAAACCTGGGCGAGTGTGGCGGCGACGGCTGCTGCCAGCGCAAGAATTCGTGTCATGATCATCGCCTCAATCGGAAACGCGTTTGCAATGGAAACCGTCGCCGCTAGCCCCGGAGAGCCAGTCCATGTCGGTCTCGGTGATGCTGGAGAGGTGGATCTGATAGTCGTCCTTGAAGGTCAGCGTATGGGTGCCGTTGTCTTCGACGCTCTTCAGGATCGGCATCGGGCCTTCGCCGGCGTCATAGGTGTCGGCGGTGAAGACAAAGGTGGCGACCTCGCAATTCCAGGTGCCCACATAGGGGATGTCGTCGCGGGCCAGGGCGGGGCCGGCGGCGAGGGCGAGAAGTGTCAAAAGGATGCTCGGGCGGACCATGACAGGCTCCAGAAGGGTGGGACGCGCTGTGCGCTGTGTAGAAACGGTCGTCGTGCCCGTTCTATTCGCCGCAGACGGCGACCGCCATGCATAATGCGCCGATAGGCCACGGGGCGGCGAAATGCGCGAACGGCACCCTTGACGCCCCGCCGATATCGCCGTAAAAGCGGCAGAACCGTACCGTACGGTACGCAATCTATCGAGCTTTTTGCCATGCTGGCCATCGAGGAAACACGCGGGAAAACCGAGGGGAGCCTGACGGACCGTCAGAGCGCCGTGCTCGATTCCGCGCTCGGCCTGCTGGTCGAGGGCGGCGAGCGGGCGCTGACGACGGCGGGTGTCGCGCGGGCCGCCAACTGCTCCAAGGAAAGCCTCTACAAATGGTTCGGCGACCGCGACGGGCTGCTGTCGGCGATGATCGGCCATCAGGCGGGCAAGGTGCGGACCGTCGAGGTCGATGCGGCGTCGCTCGATATCGACCTGTTGCGCAGCCATCTCGCCGCCTTCGCGCGCGATCTGCTGGCCGTCCTTTCCGGTGACGTGTCGCTGGCGCTCAATCGCCTGGCGATCGGGCAGGCGAGCCGGGAGGGCTCGAAGCTCGGGCGCATGCTGCAGGAGCGCGGCCGGCGCCAGATCGGCCGGCGTGCTGCGTCGCTGCTCGAGGCCGGGCGGGCCGCCGGGCTGATCGCCTTTGCCGATGCGGACGAGGCCTATGCAACGCTTTACGGGCTCGTCGTCTCCGACCTGCATCTGAGGATGCTGCTCGGCGAGGATGCCGGGCCGCTGAAAAAGGAATTCGCCGGGCGGGCGGAAAGGGCCATCGCGGCCTTTCTCGCCCTCTACGGCGTGGAAAACGTGAGGGCAGGGGCGTAGAACGCCTGCCGAAGAGTTTGACAAGCAAGGGAAGGAAACAATCAATGCGCGTCTATTACGATCGTGATGCCGATCTCAATCTCATCAAGGCGAAGAACGTCGTCATCGTCGGCTACGGCTCCCAGGGCCGGGCCCACGCCCTGAACCTCAAGGATTCCGGCGCCAAGAACGTCGCGATCGCCCTCAAGGAAGGTTCGCCGACCATCAAGAAGGCCGAAGCCGACGGCTTCAAGGTCATGACCGTCGCCGAAGCCGCCAAGTGGGGCGACCTCCTGATGATGGCAACGCCGGACGAGCTGCAGGCCGACATCTACAAGGCCGAGATCGCCCCGAACATCCGCGACGGCGCGGCCATCGCCTTTGCCCACGGCCTCAATGTGCATTTCGGCCTGATCGAGCCGAAGGCC
>CAMPIK010000457.1 GCA_946886325.1 uncultured Shinella sp. | reverse complement strand
ATCGAGTCTGCCGCCGGCCATTCCGGTCCCCCGCAATCATCGAGAGTATCGAGCAGATCGAACCGGAAGCGTCTGTCGGGCGTCGCCCAGGTATCGAGGGCGTCGGACGCCTGCCGCCTTGCCAGGTCCGCCAGATGCGGTTTGCCGAGCGGGATCAGCCGGCCGCAGCGCCTGTAGCCTGTCGATAGTCCCGTATCGGACTCCAGCGCATGGATCTCATTTTCAAGGGAGACGAGCGCCTCGAACTGGAACTGCTTCTTGGCGTTCCAGCGGTCCGGCAGATGCGGCATCAGGGCGCCGAGCAGGCCGCCGCTGGCGCCGGCGCCGATGCGGTCGCGATCGACGAGCAGCACGCGATGCCCGGCCCGGCCGGCCTTCAGCGCCGCCCACAGGCCCATGACGCCGCCGCCGACCACGAGCACGTCGGGCGCCGGTTGACCGCGTCCGGCGATCGGCTTATCGGCATCAGCCATGACGGAAAGCGGCCCCGCACATCGCCAGGAAATAAAGACGGCACTCGAATGGCATGAGGGCGATATGCCCTATTCGATGGCCTATGGCGACCATTTTTATTGCCGGACAGACGGCAGGCTGGAATGCGGCCATGTCTTTCTCGCGGGCAACGGCCTGCCCGAACGCTGGTCCCGGCCGGGGCGCTTCGCGATCGGCGAGCTGGGCTTCGGCACCGGCCTGAACTTCGCGGAAACCTGGCGCCAATGGAAGCAGACGGCGCCAGAGGGTGCCCACCTGCATTTCGCCTCCTTCGAGATGCATCCGATGCGCCGCGCGGAGATCGGCCGCGCTCTTTCGCGCTGGCCGGAGGTCGCCGCCGAACGCCAGGCCCTTGTTGGCGCCTGGCCGGAAGAGCCCGCCGGTCGCATCGAACTGCCGTTCGGCGACGACGTGCACCTGACCGTCGTCTGCGGGGATGCGATGGCCAGCCTCGTCCACGAAACCGCGCCCTTCGATGCCTGGTATCTCGACGGGTTCGCACCGTCGCGCAATCCGGCCATGTGGTCGGCGGACCTGATGGCGGCGGTCTACGACCACACGCAGCCCGGCGGAACCTTCGCCACCTATGCCGCGGCGGGCTTCGTGCGGCGCAATCTCGCCGCCGCGGGCTTTGCCGTCGAAAGACGCCAGGGCTTCGCCGGCAAGCGCGAGATGCTGTGCGGACGAAAGCGCGGCGACGGGGTCTGAAGGCTCAATGCAGCGTGGCGCGCCTTGCTTCCGCAACGCTTTCGCCGCCGAGCCAGCGGCGGACCATGTCCTCCAGCTTTTCCGTGCTGATCGGCTTGGTCATGTAGTCATCCATGCCCGAGGCAAGGCAGGCTTCCCGGTCGCCATCCAGCACATGGGCGGTCACCGCGACGATGGGAACGCGCGCGTTCGCGGTCTTTTCGAGTTCACGAATGGCGGCGGTCGCCTGATGACCGCTCATGACAGGCATCGACACATCCATCAGGATCATGCGCGGCCGCAGGCGCTCGAAGGCCTCGACCGCCTCGGCGCCGTTGGAGGCGATATGAAAGCTGACGCCCGCCCCTTCGAGCAGTTGGGTGAAGAGGATCTGGTTGACCTCGTTGTCTTCCGCGACCAGCACGTCGACCCCGGCGCCTGAAGACGGGATCGTCTCGCGTTCCGCCCGCGCCGATAGCGCGACCACGCTGGACGGTCCCTCCTGCCGGCGCGGCGGCATGCCCTTGGCGCGCGCCGAGCGCACGACGTCGCTGACCGTCTCCCGCAGGAGTTCGGCGCGCACCGGTTTCATGAGATGCGCATCGATATCCAGCGCTTCGAGCCGGCCGACGTCCTGCGGCTCGTGCAGCGACGAGAGCAGGACCATGCCGATGCCTGGCGCCGCCTTGCGGATCGTATCGGCGAGCGGTGCGCCGGCCGCATCCTGCATGTGCAGGTCGATCACGACAGTCTCGACGTCGACGCCCATGTCGCGGGCGGCCTCGATCAGGGCGATGGCATCCGCGCCGCCGGAAACGGCCGTGGCGTCGAAGCCCCATTCGGCAAGCTGCGCGCAGGCCGTCTCGCGGGTCACCTCATGGTCATCGACCACGAGCACGCGCGCGCCACGAAGGAGCGACGGGATGCTGCGCCGCGAGGCGCTCGCGCGGTCGATCGCCATCGGCAGCACGACGGTGAAGGTCGATCCCTTGCCGACCTCGCTTGCGACCTCCAGCGTCCCGCCGAAGAGGCGGACGAGCCCGTCGGTGATCGCAAGGCCGAGGCCGGTGCCCTCGTGGCGGCGGGTCGTGGAGGAATCGACCTGCGAAAACTTCTCGAAGACGGCGGACAGCTTGTCAGACGGAATGCCGGCGCCCGTATCCTCGACCTGAAGCGCGATCGTCACTGTATCGTCGTCGCGTTTTTCGGAGCCCATCGCGATCAGCACATGGCCGCGGTCGGTGAATTTCACGGCATTGCCGATGAGGTTGGTGACGATCTGGCGGAAACGGCCGGCATCGCCGACGACGCTTGCCGGCATGTCCGCCGCCCCGCGCACCACGAGCTCGATATCCTTCTCCGCCGCCTTTGCCGACAGCAGCGTCGCCACGTCCTCGATCGCCTCGACGAGATTGAACGGCACCTTTCGAAGCGTCATCTGGCCGGCATCGATCTTCGAGAAGTCGAGGATGTCGTTGATGATCGTGAGAAGCGCATTGCCCGACTTCACCATGATGTCGATGAAGGTCTTCTGGCGCGTGTCGAGGCTGGATTTGGCGAGCAGTTCGGCCATGCCGAGCACGCCGTTCATCGGCGTGCGGATTTCGTGGCTCATGTTGGCGAGGAACTCCGACTTCGCCTTGTCGGCCGTCTCGGCGCGCAGGACGAGTTGCTGGAGCTGTTCCTCGCGCTCTTTCAGTTCCGTGATGTCGGAGAAGACGAGCACCATGCGGCCGTGACCGGTCGGCGTCGAATCGAGCTGCATCCAGCGGTTCAGGCCGCTGAAGATGGTCAGCGAGACATGTTCGTCGGGGCGAAGCAGGGTTTCGAACTCCTCCGCCTCCACCCGGCGGTCGCCATGGAAGCCGTAGATCTTCCTGTCGATGCAATGCTGGAAGATGTCGGATAGCGCGGCACCCGGCTCCAGCAGATGCGGCGGCAGCGTCACCATGCCATGCAGCGCCTCG
>CAMPIK010000456.1 GCA_946886325.1 uncultured Shinella sp. | reverse complement strand
TCGGGCCATCGGCATCGACCAGCAGGCCGAAGATCTTGAAGCGCTCCTTGCCCTTCAGGCGGGCATGTTCTTCCGCGCCGCGGAAGCCGGTCTTGCCGGGGCTGACGGTGAAATCGAGGCCGAGTTCCCAAAGGCTGTCGCCGGGCTGCTCGTTGGCAAAGGGATACATCTGCGAATTGTCGTAGGGATAGAAGAGCAGGTAGCTCTCGACGCGCAGCATGTCGAGAACGCTGAAGCAGACGGGGATGATGCCGGTCTCCTTGCCTTCGTCGACGATCCGGTCCCAGACCATGCCGGCATCCTGGCCGCGCACGAAGATTTCGTAGCCGCGCTCCCCGGTGTAGCCGGTGCGCGAGATCATCACGGGCGCGCCGAACAGCGTCGTCTGCATGTGATGGAAATATCTGAGGTCGCGAATGCCTGGCACGTATTTTTCGAGATAGTCGACGGCAAGCGGCCCCTGCAGGGAGAGGTCGTGCAGGTCGTCGTCGAAGAGCACGGCGCAGTTGCGGCCGGCGGCCTGCTTGACGATTTCCTCATGGCCGGACCCCGACCCATGCACCAGCATCCAGGAATTCGGGCCGTTGCGGTAGACGATGCAGTCGTCGGTGAAGTGGCCGCGATCGTTGAGCATGCAGGCATAGACCGACTTGCCGGGATAGAGCTTCGTCATGTCGCGGGTGGTGATGTAGTCGAGCACGGCGATGGCGTGCGGGCCGACGAGATGGACCTTCTTCAGGCCGGACACATCCATGATGCCGGCCTTGGTGCGCACGGCGATGTGCTCCTGGTAGATGTCCTTGTCGTAGGTCCAGGCGGTTCCCATGCCGCTCCAGTCCTCCAGATTGGACCCCATTGCCCGATGCCGGTCTGCAAGGGCAGAAAATCGCCAGGTAACACTCATATCCTCGTCCCTTATTTTCTTTAGTGGAATATTTATTTCCTGATTATATCGCCGACGTTCGAACGCGCAAGAGCGATTTGGCGCAGGATCGCCATTCTCCTTTAGGCCTCGCCTCAAAATCTGATGGCGCGGGGCCGCCGATTTCCATCCCTCTCGGCAGGTTGCGCGGCGCCCCGGCTCGTCTCCCGGTCCGAAGCCCTCAGAAGGAGAACGCCTTCAGCATCGCGTAGCCGAAGACCGCGATGAACAGCCACCCGAACGCGCCGAGCGCGAGCGGCCGCCAGCCTTCCGCCTTCAGCCTGCGGATGTCGGTCTGCAGCCCCATGGCCGCGAGCGCCATGGACAGGAGAAAGCTCGTGAGAGTCGTCAGCGCCTGGGCGATGTCCGCCGGAATGGCCACGGCGCCGTTGACGAGCATCATCCCGATGAAGCCGATCACGAACCAGGGCATCGTCACGGGGGCCTTCGACTGGCCTTCGGCACCAGAGCGCATCGCAAGCGCCAGCACCATGATCAACGGCGCAAGCATGACGACGCGGGCAAGCTTGGAAATGGTGCCGAACTGGCCGGCGACATCGCCATGCTGGAAGGCCGCGGCCACAACTTGAGCAACTTCGTGAATGGTTGAGCCGGTCCACAGGCCATAGCCGCGGGCGTCGAGGCCGAGCGGGGCGGCCAGGAGCGGATAGGCAAGCATCGACAGCGATCCGAAGAGCGTCACGCAGGCAACCGCATAGGCCACATGCTCCTGCTTGCCGCCCACCACCGTATTGGCGGCGATGACGGCCGAAGCACCGCAGACCGAGGTTCCGGCGGCGATCAGGTCCGTCAACGACCTGTCGATCCCCATCACGCGACCGACCACCCGGATCGCCAAGAAGGTCGCTGCGAGCGTCAACGCCACCATGGCGAGGCCGGCACCGCCAAGCGAGAGAATCTGCCCCACCGTCACCTGCAGGCCAAGCAGCACGATGCCGAGGCGCAGGATGCGTTTCAGCGCGAAGCCGACGCCCGGCTCGATGGCGGCCGGCATCGGCAGGGCATTGCGGATCAGCATGCCGAAGACGATCGACAGGATAAGAGGGCTCAGCGCCGTCCATCCGGTCAGATTGCGCACCGTCAGGGATGCCATGGCGATGGCGGCGACAAGCAGGAGCCCCGGAAGCAGCCGGCCCACGGGGGCTTTGTGAAGCGAGAACGGGAAAGGACGCTGTTCCGCGGCCGGCAGTATCGGCTTCATGATTTTTTCGCCATCGACTGAATTCTTCGAAAGGCATTCTCCCTCTTGCGGAAGAACAAAACAAATTGATAAGTCTTCTGATATCGTTCGTAAAAATCGATTGATACTTCCGATGACCCTCGATCAGCTCCGGATCTTTCTCGAAGTCGCCGCCCGTGAACACGTCACGCGCGCGGCCGAAGTGCTGAACCTGACGCAGTCGGCGGTGAGCGCGGCGATCTCGGCGCTGGAGGCGCGCCATGCGGTTATCCTGTTCAACCGGGTCGGACGGCGGATCGAGCTTACCGAGGCGGGCCGGCTCTTCGTGGCCGAGGCGCGTGCCGTGCTGGAGCGGGCGCAGACAGCCGAGAACGTGCTGGCCGATCTCGGCGGCTCGGCCTCGGGCATCCTGCGCGTCCATGCCAGCCAGACCGTCGCGAGCTACTGGCTGCCGGCCCGGCTGGTCGATTTTCACGAGCGGTTTCCGCGCGTCGATGTGCGGCTGACAGTGGGCAACACCCAGAGTGCCGCCGAAGCGGTGCTGACGGGGGCTGCGGAACTTGCGGTGGTCGAGGGCGAGGTGCTGCTTGCAGGCCTGAAGCGTCGCAAGGTCGCGGAGGATCGGCTGGTCCTGGTGGTCGGCGGCCGCCATCCCTGGGCGGACGGGCGCACGATCCATCCGGCCGACCTCCTCGAAACCAACTGGATCATGCGCGAAAAGGGCTCGGGCACGCGCTCCGCCTTCGAGGCGCAGCTCGCCACGCTCGGCATCGAGCCGCAATCGCTGTCGGTCGTGTTCGAAATGCCGTCGAACGAGGCGGCCATGATGGCGGTGGAGGCCGGCCTCAGCGCGACGGTCGTTTCCAGCCGCGCGGCCTCCTCCCATTCCTTCTCCGGCCGGCTGCATGTCGCCGAATTCCCGATGCCGCTCCGGCAATTCTCCGCGCTCTTCCACGCCGAGCGCCACGTCACCCGAGCCCTTCGCGCCATGCTCGATCTCCTTGCCGAACCGACGGCGGGCCGT
>CAMPIK010000455.1 GCA_946886325.1 uncultured Shinella sp. | reverse complement strand
GCCGATTTTCACCGATTGTTAACCATAATTCGCAAGCATGGGCGAAGCACCATGGGGCGGTGCGGACAAGAGCGATGACCAGGCTCGTGAACCGGATTTCGAGGGATCGCCATGCCAGTCATTACCTTTGCCAACACCAAGGGCGGCGCAGGAAAGACGACTGCCGTTCTGCTGCTGGCGACCGAGCTCGCGCGCATGGGACACAAGGTCTCGGTGCTCGACGCCGATCCGCAGCACTGGATCACCCGCTGGTATGAATCCTCCGACAATGTCTGCGGCAACCGGCTTTCCGTCACCTCCTACGTCACGATGGGAACGATCGACCGCCACATCACCGAGCAGCGCAGCCGGGCCGATGTCGTGTTGATCGACCTGCCGGGCTCGCGCAGTTCGCTCCTCGCCAAGGCGATCGGCTATTCGAACTACGTGCTGATCCCGGTCCAGGGCTCTGCCATGGATGCGCAGGGCGGCGCCCATGTCATCGAGCTGTTGCAATATCTGGAAGACAAGGCGGATATCCGCATTCCGCATTCGGTCGTGCTGACCCGCGTCAATTCGATGGTGACGACGCGCGCGCTTCAGGCGGTCAAGGAACTGCTGGCCTCGCGCCGCGTGCATGTGCTCGACACGCCGATCATCGAACGCTCCGCCTATCGCGACGTCTTCGGCTGCGGCGAGACGCTCTACACGATGGACCCGCGCCGCGTCAGCAATCTCGAAAAGGCGCAGGAAAACGCCCAGATGCTCGCCGGCGAAGTGCTCCGGCGCCTGCCGGCCTCGCTTGGCAGGACCGCGCCGGTGCAGCCGAACGAAGCGGCGCCCATGCCGCTGCTGCGCAGCGTCGCGTAAACACTCGCGTCCTTGACCATCTTCCTGGCAGGCGGCGCCGAAGCTCTCGACGCCGCCACAGCCTGAGCCGGCCGGCTCAGGCTTTTTCAGGGATGCGGGCGATCACCTTGATCTCGAAGTCGAACCCGGCAAGCCAGGTGACGCCGACGGCCGTCCAGTTCGGATAGGGCTGAGTAGCGAAGACGCGGTTCTTGACGTCCATGATCGTGTCGAACTGGCGCTCCGGGTCGGTGTGGAACGAGGTGACATCGACGATGTCGTCGAAGGTGCAGCCGGCCGCAGCGAGCGTCGCCTGCAAATTGTCGAAGGCGAGTTCGACCTGCCGTGCGAAGTCCGGTTCCGGCGAACCGTCCGGTCGGCTGCCCACCTGTCCCGAGACGAACAGCAGGTCGCCGGACCGGATGGCGGCGGAGTAGCGGTGCGCCTCGTAGAGCGCATGCCGGCCGGCGGGAAATACGGGGTCTCGTTTGGTCATAATGTGTCCTTTGGATCGTTGTCATGCCAAAATCGACGCGCCCAATTGCAGGCGACGAAACGAGTGGAATTGACATGCGTTGCGTATGTGAAATGGGTGCATACGATGCGTATGTCAATGCGCATGCATGTCGTATGGGAAGAAGCGCATGGTTTGCGCCGGGAAACCGGTTTAGTGCGAAAGGTCCAATTCGCCTCCCCGCGCCGTCAGGATCGGCCATCCGTCCGCGTGTAGCCGCGGCGAAAGCGGCGCTTCACCTGCGCGCGAAATGCCGCGTCTGCCTCCTCCGGCGTGTCGAACAGGCGTGATGCATGGCGCCCGCGCGTGCCGATCCGTCCCCAGTGCCGTTCAAGCGCGATTGCGCCGAAGAGTGTCGGCTGCAGGGAGAGGATATAGAAGCGGGCCATGTTGCAGGCGGCGTCGATGCGCCGGAAACTTGCGGTATCGTTCATGCCCGCGAGTCTGCCGGTCGGGCGATCCGGCGTCCAATGAATGCTTGGAATCGATTGCAGCGAACCGATTCACGGCGTTGATGGGACGCTTACCCTGCGGTCCGGCCTGGCGGAATGAGCTTCCTTTCCAGCGCGTCGAGGCCCTTTTCGATGAAGGCGAGGCCATCGGCGCCGAGCAGGGCGGCAAGTTCGCGCTCATAGGCCCGCGCCATCTCGACCATCTCCACGAAGTGTCGCCTGCCGAGCGCGGTCAGTTCCAGGTGTTCCTCCCGCCGGTCGCGCGCGTTTTCATGGCGGCGAAGCCAGCGGCGCTCCTCCAGCGCCCTTACCGCCCGGCTGACCTTCGTCTTGTGCATCGAGGCGTTGGTGCCGATCTCGGTCGCCGTCATCCGGCCGTAGGTGCCAAGTGCCGCCAGCGTGCGCCATTCGGGCCGCGTCATCCGGTAGCGGGCCTTGTACTGCGAGGCGAAGCGCAGGCTGACGAGCTCGGCGGCCCTGTTCAGGCGATAGGGAAGGAAGGTCTCGAGATCGAATGCATCGTCGTCCTGCACGGCCGGCCGCCTTGATAGTTACAAAATCGATAGTTACGAATGCAACCAATTGACGCGATATGGCAGTTTTGCGGAGGA
The DNA here is from genome assembly GCA_946886325.1 of uncultured Shinella sp. Next base: position 750 of record CAMPIK010000455.1, on the reverse strand, counting down.
GGTGCAAGCCATGCTGGATCGGACGGAAACGACGACGGGCGCTGGGGCCGCAACGGCAAACAGCCTCGGCTACATGCCGGGCTTCGGCAATGATTTCGAGACCGAGTCGCTGCCGGGCGCCCTGCCGCAGGGCCAGAACAGCCCGCAGAAATGCAACTACGGCCTCTATGCCGAGCAGCTTTCGGGCTCCCCCTTCACGGCACCGCGCGGCACCAACGAGCGCTCATGGCTCTACCGGATCAGGCCGAGCGTGCGCCATACGCGCCGTTTTTCCAATGCCAGCTACCCGCACTGGAAGACCGCCCCCTGCCTCGACGACCATTCGCTGCCGCTTGGGCAGCTTCGCTGGAATCCGCTTCCTGCGCCGGCAGAGCGGCTCGATTTCCTCTCCGGCATCCGCACGATGACGACGGCGGGCGATGCGCTGACCCAGGTTGGCATGGCAGCGCATGCCTATGTCTTCAATGCGGATATGGTGGACGACTATTTTTTCGATGCGGACGGCGAGCTTTTGATCGTGCCGCAGGTCGGGGCCATCCGCGTCTTCACCGAAATGGGCATGATGGATGTCGAGCCCGCCGAGATCTGCCTCATCCCGCGCGGCATGATGTTCAAGGTCTCGCGCCTCGGCGACGGCGATCTCTGGCGCGGCTATATCTGCGAGAACTACGGGGCGAAGTTCACCCTGCCGGATCGCGGCCCGATCGGCGCCAACTGCCTCGCCAATCCGCGCGACTTCAAGACGCCGGT
>CAMPIK010000454.1 GCA_946886325.1 uncultured Shinella sp. | reverse complement strand
CGGGTTTCGCGATCGTGGCGATGCGGCGCGAGGTGATCCGCACCGAGGCCGGAAATCCGGTGCATGGCCTGCTCTTCGTGGCACGGCGGACATAGGCGGGCTTGCGCCGGTTGCGGTGCGGTATAAAACGGTCTGAGCGACCACCGGAGATCACACATGAGCGGCGAGAAGCGGCGTTTCGGTTTCTGGAATCCGACCCCCACCCGTCATACGCCGATCGAGGATGCCCAGGGCATTTTCGCCAGCAGCATGATCGCCGCGCTCGGACTGGCGCTGATGGGAAGCGCCGGGCTGGTTGCCAGCGGAACGGCGGGCGTCGCCTTCGTGCTGCACTACCTGACCGGCTACAGCTTCGGCCTCTTCTATACGCTGGTGAACCTGCCGTTCTACATTCTGTCCTACCAGCGGCTTGGCAAGGCTTTCACGGTGAAGACCTTCATCGCCGTCGGCCTGACCTCGATCATCACGGAACTCCAGCCGCATTTCATCTCGATTGCGAGCCTCGACCCGCTCTGGACCGCCGTCTTGGCCGGCATATTGCTGGGATTCGGCCTGCTCGGCCTTTATCGGCATCGGGCGAGCCTCGGCGGCGTCGGCATTCTCGCCGTCTATCTCCAGGATCGTTTCGGCTGGCGCGCCGGGCTGGTGCAACTGGCTTTCGACCTTTTCGTTCTGGCCGCCGCCCTGTTTGTCGCGCCGCCGCTGATTGTCGTCTGCTCGGTAGCGGGCGCCGTGGTGCTCAACCTCTTCCTGACGATCAATCACCGGTCCGATCGCTACATCGCCATTTGACCGCGCATACGAAATCGGCCCTTCCGGCCGAAGCCGGAAAGGCCGATGAGACGCTCGAAAGCGAAACGCGGGATTACATGTTGCTTTCGCTCGGTGCAACGTCGCCGAAGTTGTCGTCGGCAGGCTGCGCGACGCCGTTGGTCATGGTGTCGTTACCCGCGGTGTTCGGGTAGATCGAAGCGGTCGGCGACATGTCCTGAGCCATGCCCTGGTTCCATACCGGTTCGCCGGCATTCGGGCCCGACTGGATGACCGAGCTGTCGCTGATATAGGGATTGTCGGCCAGTGCGGCGCCGGCGGAGAAGGTGATGGCAGCAAGTGCGAGTACGATCTTTTTCATAATGTTAACTCCTTGAATTCCTGTTTTGAATTCCTGTTGATCACGGTAGATGAACGGGCAAGGTCGAAAAAGGTTTCACTGCAATGCACACCTCACGCCTTCGTGTCTGCCTTGTGATCGCGTGCGACCTGATGCCGGAACGAGAACAGCCTCCGCCGGGGAACCGGCGAAGGCTGTACGATACCCTGGGCGAAGCCGCCCCGGTGATTTCATCAGTTGCGCGGAGCGCCGTCGCCGTAGCGGTTGGCGGTCGGGTCGATATAGTTGACGAGGCCCTGGGCGCCGGCTGCACGGTCGCCGATCGAGGCGGTCGGCATCGTGTCGACGATCGAGGCACCGGCATTCGGGCCGGACTGGAAGACGTCCGAGCGGCCGATATTCGGGTTTTCGGCAAGGGCGGCGCCGGCGGTCAGCGAGAGGGCTGCGATGGTGAGTGCGAGAGTTTTCATGTCATGGTCTCCTTGTTGGAACGGCTACGTTGAAGTGACGGGGCCGCGTGAGGGAAAGTTTCGTTGGATGATCAATAACGGGGAGCGGCGTCGCCGAAACGGCCGGCAGCCGGGTTCTGGTAGCCGAGGTCCTGCTGCTTGACGACGATGCGGCCTTCGCGGGCGATGGATGCCGTGGTGCCCTGGTCGACGACCGGCGAGCCGGCATTGATGCCCGAGACGACGACGTCGGAGCGGCCGACATTGGGGTTTTCTGCGAAGGCGGCGCCAGCGGTCAGCGACAGGGCGGCGATGGCGAGTGCGAACTTTTTCATGGTGGTAGTCCCTTTATAACGTGTTGATCGAATTTGCTTTATCGGGGAGCGGCGTTTCTGTGTCGTGCTCCGATGACCGAGATATGGGCCTGATTTTTGCGGTGCGAAAGGCCCGCTTTCGACAACAAAACGTCAATCGAGAGTGAACGACATTCGCGTGATCGCCCCTTGAAAGTTCGCGGCGTCGATCCGTTTATGACAAAAGACGACCGGAACGGGCTCAGGACGCGCACGGCCGATCACGACGGTATAGTGAGGCACCTCATGAAAAATTCCCTCTCTCACGGCGCTTCACATTCTTGTGCCGTCGCGTAGCCTCTTCACCGTGATGAAAAGCGATTCCAGAGGCGGTGGGGCGGCCCTTGAGCTCCTTCCGGATGCCTTCGCCGGCTGGTTCGCCGAACGGGGCTGGCAGCCGCGCGCGCATCAATTGGATCTTCTGGAGCGGGCGACGGCAGGGGAAAGCCTGCTGCTAATCGCGCCGACCGGCGCCGGCAAGACGCTCGCAGGCTTCCTCCCGGCCCTCACCGACCTGACACGACGCGGCAAGATCCCGCCCGGCTCCGCCTTCACCGGCATCCACACGCTTTACATCTCGCCGCTGAAGGCGCTCGCGGTGGACATCGAGCGCAACCTGACGAAGCCCGTGTCCGAAATGGGCCTTCCGATCAGTATCGAGACGCGGACCGGCGACACGCCGCAGGCGAAACGCCAGCGCCAGCGGCTCAATCCGCCTGATATCCTGCTGACGACGCCCGAACAGGTCGCTCTCCTCATCGCCAACGGCGAGGCGGAGCGCTTCTTCAAGGACCTGAAATATGTGATCTTCGACGAGTTGCATTCGCTCGTCACCTCCAAGCGCGGCCATCTGCTTTCGCTCGGCTTGGCACGGCTACGTCGTCTGGCGCCGGGGCTTCGCACCATCGGGCTGTCTGCCACCGTCGCCGAGCCACTGGACCTTCGGCGCTGGCTGGTCGAGCAGCAACCGGGTGCTGAACGCCATGCCGGCCTCGTCACGGCACCGGCCGGCGCCAAGCCGATCATCACCATCCTGAAGAGCGAGGACCGGGTGCCCTGGTCCGGCCATTCGGCGAAATATGCGATGCCGGAGGTCTATGAGGCGATCAAGGCGCACAAGACGTCGCTGCTCTTCGTCAACACGCGCAGCCAGGCGGAAATCCTCTTTCAGGCGCTCTGGGGCATCAACGAGGACACGCTGCCGATCGCGCTGCATCATGGCTCATTGGATGTCGGCCAGCGCCGCAGG
>CAMPIK010000453.1 GCA_946886325.1 uncultured Shinella sp. | reverse complement strand
CGACCCCTCGCCGCCGTAGCGCGACAGGAGATCGATATTCTCGACGGGAAGAAAAAGCTTTGCCTCGTCGGCATAGACAAGCTCAAGACAGGCATGCGGCGCCCCGGCGGCCTCGATGGTCCGGAGACCTACGAACCGGCCGATGCCGTGCTCGGCATGGACGACGATCGAGCCCTCATCGAGGCCCGCGACCTCGGCGATGAAATCCGCGCCGCGCTTGCGCCGCTTGGAGCGCCGCACCATGCGGTCGCCGAGAATGTCCTGTTCACCGATGACAGCGATGTCGCCGGCCTCGAAGCCGCTTTCGAGGCTGAGCACGGCAGACCCCGCCTCGCCCGGCTTCAGCTTGCGAAGCGCCGCGAGGCTGTCGACGGGCACGACATTGCCGAGCCCGTGTTCGGCCAGCACCTGCAGCAGGCGGTCGAGAGAACCCTCGGACCAGCCGGTCACCAGCACTTTCGAGCCGGATGCGCGCCGGTCGGCGATGTGCTTGACGGCCTGGTCGAAGACGTTGACGCGCGCACCGTCCGGATCCGCTTCGCCCGAGGGCCTTGCCCAGCGGGGGCCCTGCCGGGCCTCGACCGTCACGACATGGCGCGCCTCGCCCTCGTGTTCGTTGAAGGGCGACAGGCGGATCGCGTTGCGGTCATCGAGAAGCGACGCGAAACGCTCGGCATCGAGATAGAGCTGGCCCGGCGGCACCGGCTTGTAGGGCGTCGATTGCGATACCTGGCTCTTGCCGGGCGTCGCGGAACTCTGCCGCGCCTCATAGTAATCGCGCACGAGCTTCGAGCGCTCGACGGCGGCCTCGCGCACCGTGTGGTCGGTGACGATCCGGAAGCCTTCGAGATAGTCGAAGGCGGTCTCCAGCCCGTCGTAGAAGAGCGGCAGCCAGTGCTCCATGCCCGCATAGCGCCGGCCCTCGGAGACGGCCTGATAGAGCGCGTCGTCGCGCGTGGCGGCGCCGAAGAGCGACAGGTACTGGGTGCGGAAGCGGCTGATCGTATCGGGCGTCAGCGTGACCTCGCTCATCGGATTGAGGTCGAGCGTGCGCGCCTGGCCCGTCGTGCGCTGGCTTGCCGGATCGAAGGAGCGGATGCTTTCGAGCGTATCGCCGAAGAAATCGAGCCGGAGCGGCTCGGCACTTCCAGGCACGAAAACGTCGAGAATGCCGCCGCGAACGGCATATTCGCCGACTTCGCGCACGGTCGCGACGCGGTCGAAACCGTTGCGTTCGAGGCGGGCCGCAATGTCGTCCATGCGGACCTGGTTGCCGGGACGCGCCGAGAAGGCGAGGCTCTCGATCACGGAACGCGGCGCCATCTTCTGCAGCATGGCATTGACCGTGACGAGCACGATCGCCGCATGCGGCTTTGCCCGGTGCGCGATCAGGGCCGACAGGGCGGCGAGCCTGCGCGCGGACGTATCGGCGCTCGGCGACACGCGGTCATAGGGCAGGCAGTCCCAGCCCGGCAGCGTGAGGACCGGGATTTCGGGCGCCGCGAAGCCCAGCATCTGTTCGACATCGGCGATGCGCTGGCCGTCCGAAAGAACATAGGCAACGGGGCCGGACGTGCGCGCGAATTCGGCCAGCAGGAACGGGTCCAGACCGGCCGGCACGGCGCCGACGGTCACAGGTCTGCCGGATGCGGCAATCCGGGCGGAATCGAAACCGGGTATCATGCGTCCATCCCGTCTCTCGCCGCAAACAAGGGCGAAAAATCCGGACGATAGGCGGCGATCCGCGGGAAGAGCCCGGCGGCGAACCGCTCCGGCACCGGCTGTTCGCCCGTCACCCACTTCACGAGGTCTGCATCCTCCTCGGCCATGATCGTCTCCAGTTCGTCGAGTTCGGCGTCCGACAGGGTCGAAATCTCGGCATCCGCGAAGGCGCCGAGCACCAGATCCATCTCCCGGATGCCGCGATGCCAGCAGCGGAAGAGGATGCGCTTGCGGCGGGGCTCGATATCGGCGCTGGAGCGCGTCGTGCCGGTCATGACCATGGCCTTTCGAGAGACGGAATGCGGACACCGCCCCGAAGGCGACGGGAGACGTGCCCAGGCGGCGGATCGTCTCCGGCGCTTCTATAGACCGACAAAAGCCGCTTGTCAGCCTTGCCAAGCAGCGTCGTCCTCGCGCATTTTGCCGCCATGCGCCCTGCCCTCCTCGATCCGCTCTTCGCCTCGCTCTCCTCGCTTCCCGGCATCGGCCCGAAGGTCGGCGACCTGCTGGCACGGCTGCTCGGCCAGGAGAGCATCGAGGATTGCCGGGTCGTCGATCTCATCTTCCACCGGCCGACCGGCATCGTCGACCGGCGCAACAAGCCCGGCATCGCGCGCGCGCCGCAAGGCGTCGTCGTGACGATCGAGGGGCGGGTCGACCGCCACCAGCCGCCGCCGCGCGGCAAGTCGAGCGTGCCCTACCGGGTGTTCCTGCATGACGAGACGGGCGAACTGGCGCTGACCTTCTTTCGCGTCAAGGGAAACTGGCTCGAAAAGGCGCTGCCGATCGACGAGACGGTGATCGTCAGCGGCAAGGTCGACTGGTTCAACGGCCGCCCCTCCATGGTGCATCCGGACTATATGGTCCGGCTGGCGGAAGCCGGGACGCTGCCGCTGGTGGAGCCGGTCTACGGCCTGACGGCCGGACTGTCCCCGCGTGTCCTGCGCAAGGAGATCGAGGCCGCCGTGGCGCGCGTGCCCGATCTGCCGGAATGGATCGAGCCGACGCTGTTGCAACGCGAGGGCTTCGACAGCGCACGCGATGCGTTTCACCGGCTGCACGACCCACGCGACGCTGAAGACCTCGACCCGCAGGCACCGGCCCGCCGCCGCCTCGCCTATGACGAATTCCTCGCCGGCCAGATATCGCTCGCTCTCGTCCGCCAGCGGTTGCGCAAGGTCGCCGGGCGACCGGTGCAGGCGACGGGCGCGTTGAGCCGCCCCGTCGCCGATGCCCTGCCGTTTTCGCTGACGGGGAGCCAGCAGACCGCGATTGCCGAGGTGCTCGCGGACATGGCCGGCGACCAGCGCATGCTGCGGCTGCTGCAGGGCGACGTCGGCTCCGGCAAGACGGCGGTTGCGCTGATGGCAATGCTGGCGGCCGTCGAATCGGGCGGCCAGGCCGTGCTGATGGCGCCGACGGAAATTCTCGCCCGCCAGCACTTC
>CAMPIK010000452.1 GCA_946886325.1 uncultured Shinella sp. | reverse complement strand
CGTCAGGCCGAAGATGTTGAAGGCGGCGCCGAGAAGCGACGAGAGAATGAGCGGGTTGGTGACGATCTTGCGGGCGAAGGCGCCGAGATTGCGCGCGCCGCCGCCGAACCAGACGAGAATGCCGATATTGTAGAAGTTGATCGGGATGATGATCAGCGTCATGACGAGCGCGATCAGCGCCAGGCTATCCGCCCCGTAGAGCTTTCCGGCGATGGCGAGCGCCATGAAGCCGTTCCAGCGCGTGGACGTCTGGAAGACCGAGGTGAAGGTCGCGCCCGAAACGCCGGCACCCCGCAGGAGCGGCCAGCCGGCAAGCACCATCGCCGACATCAGCGTGACGGCGCCGATCGAGGAGACTGCCGTTGCCCCGGCCGCAATCCCGCCGAAATCGGCCTTGGCGAGTGTCGCAAAGAGCAGTGCCGGGAAGAGCACGTAGTATCCGAGCTGCTCCAGCCCGTTCCAGAGGCTGCCGTCGATCTTCGGCCACCGCTTCAAAAGTGCTCCGAGCACGACGAGCAGGAAGACGGGCAGGATGCTTTCGAAGATGATGAGCATGGGGGAGGGACTCAGTAGCATTTCCAGCTGAAGCGAGATCGCTTCAGCGTCGGATAATGCGGCAAAAACAAGATCTGAGAGCATTTCCGGCGAGCCGAAGTTCGCCGGAAATGCTCTCAGGAGGGTGGCGTCCTTCTCCCATGCAAGGTGGATTGTCGCAACCCTTGATCCGGTCGTGGAACGCCTTGCCCCTTGCAGCGTTTCAGTGGTGGCCGGCGTGTCCGCCGGAAGGGCACCGGTGGATATTAACCTTAATGATTGGTTTACGTTGCGTCTGAAAGGTTAACGCGCAAATGTGCCGCAAGGAAACGTTAACCAACGTGCGGATGTTCGCATGAGAGCCAGTTTGGCACGCCTTTCGGCCATGACGGCCTTCTTCGCAGCGCTGGCGCTCGACATCTCGGTGCCGGCAGCGGTGCTCGCCTGCATGTGCCTGCTCAGAGCCGTCGGAACCGCCTATGCCGACTGGACCGTCTCCGGCGCAATCGGGGAGGCGCGCACCGCATGAAATGGTTCCTGATCCTCTGGGCCGGTCCTCTGGCCCTTCTCGGCGGCTGGTACGGGCTTTCCTATTACGACATCAGCTTCGGCTTCTTCATGCTGACGCGCGACGCGCATGACCTCGTCTTCCGCATCTACGGCCATGTGCTCGGCATGGAGCCGGATGCCATTCCGCCGCTGGTGCTGCGCGCCATCATCGTCGACAGCCTGATCGTTCTCGCCATCATCGCGTTCCGCAGGCGCAAGGCGATCGCCGCCTGGTGGCGCGCGCGCCGGGCCTCCGCTCAGGCCTCGTCCGGCGAGGCGGATCTGGCGATCAGGGACAGCCTGTCGAGCGCCCCCTGAAGGATGAAGGAGGCGGCGGCCGAATCGATGCGCTCCGCCCGCTTCTTCCGCGACACATCCATCTCGATCAGCGTGCGCTCGGCGGCCACCGTCGACAGCCGCTCGTCCCAGTAGACGAAGGGAATGTCCGTCTTCTCGCTCATCGAGCGCACGAAGGCGCGGGTCGCCTGCACGCGGGGACCGGCGCTGCCGTCCATGTTGACCGGCAGGCCGATGACGAAGGCGGCCACCGTCTCCTTCGCCGCGAAGGCCAGCAGCAACTCCGCATCAGCCGTGAATTTCACCCGTTTCAGCACCGGGCGAGGGGTCGCAAGCCGGCGGCCGAGGTCGGAAATCGACAGGCCGATCGTCTTTGTGCCGAGGTCGAGCCCGGCAATCGGCTGGTGCGGCCGGAGATAAGCCGCCAGTTCTTCGAGCGTCAGCGTTGCCATGGTTGGTTCGTTCTGCCTCTCAGCGTTTGCGCACGAATTCGGTCCGCAGCACCAGCCCTTTGATAGCGTCGTGCCGGCAGTCGATTTCTTCCGGGTTGTCGGTCAGCCGGATCGTCTTGATCACGGTGCCCTGCTTCAGCGTCTGGCCGGCGCCCTTGACCTTGAGGTCCTTGATCAGAACCACCGAATCGCCGTCGGCAAGCACGGTGCCGCTCGCGTCGCGGACAACGCTTCCTGCCGCCTTTTCCGCAGCGATATCCGAGGCCGGGCGCCATTCGCCGGTCGCTTCGTCGTAGATATAGTCGTCGTCGGCCATTGCGGATCCCCTTCGCGCACCGGACGGATAGCCGACGCAGGGCCGAGCCATATATTGATTTCCCGCCCGAGGGAAACGGTTGCCGGCAGCACTTGCTGCTTCATATAGTCCGCCACCATCACTGAAACGGGAGACCACCCATGAAGATCACCTGGCTCGGCCATTCGGCCTTCCGCATCGAAACGGCGAAGGCGAAGATCCTGATCGATCCCTTCTTCACCGGCAATCCGGCCTTCGACGAGGCGACCCGCAAGGATGCGGTGGCGGGCCTGACCCATATCCTGCTCACCCACGGCCACGGCGACCATGTCGGCGACACGGTGGCGATCGCCAGGGAGACCGGCGCGACGGTGCTCGCCAATGCGGACCTCGCCGCCTGGCTCGGCTCCAAGGGGGTCGAGAAACTCGACATGGGCAACACCGGCGGCACGGTGCATTTCGACGGCTTTTCCGCGACCTTCGTCAATGCGCTGCATTCCTCCGCGCAGATCACCGAGGACGGCGTCTCGCACGCGCTCGGCAATGCCAACGGCCTGGTGCTGCATGTCGAGGACGAGCCGACGCTCTACCACATGGGCGATACCGACATCTTCTCCGACATGGCGCTGATCCAGGAACTGCACCAGCCCGACATCGGCCTCGTGCCGATCGGCGACCGCTTCACCATGGGCGGCGCGGTGGCCGCACTCGCCTGCCAGCGCTTCTTCAAGTTCAAGACGGTCATCCCCTGCCACTACGGCTCCTTCGGCATCATCGACCAGACCGCGGACACCTTCGTCGCGGCCATGGACGGATCGTCGGCCAAGGTAGAGGTGCCGGGCGTCGGCGAGACCGTCGCGCGCTGAGCAGATAATCGCGCAGCGCAGCCATGGGCTTCGCACACCGCGAGCCTTGCAAGTGTGCGCAGGTCCTGCGGCGAGCGTTCTCCCCCCCCTTGTGGGGAAGATGCCGGCAGGCAGAGGGGGTGTCGCCCGAGTTTGCCCGCATTCCCCCGTTGCACCGCCCCGTCTTGGCCGCTATAGCCGG
>CAMPIK010000451.1 GCA_946886325.1 uncultured Shinella sp. | reverse complement strand
CCGTCACCGTCGTCGTCGCCGAAATTGGCGGCCGCAAAGCCAACCGGCACGATGCCGAGCGCCAGCGGCACCTCGTGATTGGCCCAGGCGACCGTCGCCACGCGCTCCGGTTTCCGCGCAATCGTCGTCGTGCCGAAGGCGTGTTCGATGGTGACGGGAAAGGTGTCGGCTTCGGCCGCCCGTGGCCAGCCGGCCGTGGTGATCCAGATGCAGGCAGCGACCATCAGCGTCGCAAGGTGAAAGAACCGCGGCATCGGCGAGACCCTCCATTGCGTTAAAGTGGAGTTTCCGTTTCAGGTTCATCGGGCGGCGTCAAGGCGAGGGTGCATGTCATTGCGGCGATGCAGCAAAGTTTCCGTGGGATTCTACAAAACCATGGGAATCGACAATACTGGACAATTAATCTCAAGTTAATGAAAAGGCGAGGGGCATTGGAAATCGCCGCTGCCGACCGGGGCCCGAGCGGGTCCGGGTGGCAGCGAGGGGGTTTGCATGGCCCGGACAGTGCATCCGGCGAGCAGGGATTACCGCCGGATGGTCAATGGCAAACGCGATTCGGGAATGACACGATGAAGATCAGGAAATCAGGCGCCGTCACTGCAACCCCCTTCCGTTATCGGACTGTGGTGCTGATGGGGTGCACGGCGCTTGTCGCCTTCGCGCCGACGTCGCTACTCGCGCAGGACGCTGCCTCCGCATCGCCGACCGTGCTCGAAGCGGTGACCGTCGAGGGGTCTGGTGCCGCCGTCGACTCCGACCACGACACGATCGTTGCGAAGACGAGCCGGGGTGCCGGCAAGATGGCGACTCCGATCCTGGAGACGCCTGCCTCCGTGTCGGTGATCACCGCCAAGGAAATCCAGCAGCGCGGCGCCGATACCGTCGAGAAAGTGCTGCAATATACGGCCGGCGTGACGGGCGACTTCTACGGCTCGGACGACCGCTATGATTTCTTCAAGATCCGCGGTTTCGACGCCTATACCTATCGCGACGGACTGACGCTCGGCCCGCCCTTCGGCGGCGTGCGCGAGGAGACCTATGCCTTCGAGCGCGTCGAGGTGCTGAAGGGGGCAAGTTCCACGGCCTACGGCGTGTCCGATCCCGGCGGTGCGGTCAATTTCGTGACCAAGCGGCCGAGAAGCGAGAAGTTCGGCGAGGCCTATGTGACCGGCGGATCGTTCGGCCGCGCCGAGACGGGCTTCGACTTCGGCGACAATCTGACTGAAGACGACACGCTCTCCTACCGCTTTACCGGCAAGCTCCGGAATGCGGACGCCGAATACGACCATTCGCGCGACGACGAGAAATTCCTGATGGGCGGCCTGACCTGGCGGCCGGACGATGCCACCAGCCTGACCGTCATCTACGACCACCTGAACAAGGACGGCGTGCCGGGCAGCGGCGGCCATCCGGTCGGCACGAATTTCGACCGGGACCGCTTCTTCGGCGAGCCGGGCTACAATTTCCTGGGCACGAACCGCAATTCCGTCAGCGTGATGTTCGACCACGATTTCGGCACGGGTCTAAGTGTTCATTCGAATGCGCGCTACAGCAATGCCAACACGGATTTCGGCTACGCCTACCTGTCGGCCACGCCGACGGACGGCTCGACCACCGCCTCCCGCGCCTTCTTCGGCAATGACAAGTCGAGCCGGGACTTCGTGGTCGATACCAACCTGCAATACGAGGCGAATATCGGCTCCGTCGAGAGCCGCAGCATGGTCGGCGTCGAGTTCCGCAATTCGCTCACCGACAACGACACGACCTGGGGTGCGGCCCCCGGCATCGACTGGACGAACCCGGTCTATACGGGTGCGCCGAGATCGGTGCCGCTCATCGCCAGCACGCGCAGCGATCACCAGGGCAAGGCGCTTTATGTGCAGCAGGACCTGACCTTCTTCGACACCTTCATCCTGACGACCGGCCTCAGGAACGACTGGCTCGACCTCAAGGAAACGGACAAGCTGGCCGGCGTGACGAGCGAAGGCGATTTCAGCGAGCTGACGAAGCGCGTCGGGCTCACCTACAAGATGACGGACGAGATCGCCCCCTTCGTGAGCTATGCCGATTCCGTCGCGGCGCCCGGCATCGGGGTCGAGCCGGAGCGCGGCGAGCAGTTCGAACTCGGCGTGAAATACCAGCCGGACGCCTTCCCGGCACTCTTCACCGCATCGGTCTATGACCTGACCAAGTACAATATCACGCGCACCAATCCGGCGACCAATCTCGAGGAGACCATCGGCGAGGTTCGCGTGCGCGGCATCGACCTCGAGGCGAAGGCCGAAGTGACCAGCAATATCAGCGTGACGGCGGCCTATTCCCATCTCGACGCGGAGATCGTTGAGAACGGCACGCTCGGCAACGAGGGCAACCGGCCGTACCACGTGCCCGAGCATATCGCCTCGCTCTGGGTCAACTACACGCTCGAAGGCGACGGGCGGCGCGGCGACATGACCTTCGGCCTCGGCGGGCGCTATACCGGCTCCTACTATTTCGACGACGCCAACACCATGAAGACGGACGGCAATTTCACCGTCGACGCGGCCTTCAACTACAAGGTCTTCGAGAACACCTCCTTCGAGGTGAGCGTCAACAATGTCTTCGACACGAAGCATGTGGACTATGGCGGATTCGGCGCGGATTTCTACAATCCCGGCCGCTCCGTCTTCGCGACGCTGCGCCAGACCTGGTGACGGATCGGTCCCGCCGGTCTTAAAGGCCGGCGGGTCCCGTAGACGGTCAGCGAACCTGCCGCATGCGTCGCCATGCGGCGGGGGTCTCCCCGGCGAGTTGCCGGAAGGCCTTGGTCAGATGGGCCTGGTCGGAAAAGCCGAGCTGTGCCGCGATGTCGGCGATCGTCAGGTCGGTTTCCAGCAGCATGGCGCGCGCCTGCTCGATCCGCTTGCCAAGCTGCCATTGCAGCGGCGGCTTGCCGGTCGTTTGCTTGAAGACATTGGCAAACCAGCTTTCGGAGAGGCCCACGGTCGCAGCCATCTCGGCGACGCTGAGCCGGCAATCGCTATGCGCGTCGATGCGGGAAATCAGCTTGTTCATCTGCGCCTGCGTCAGCCGGCCGTTCTGCTGTTCGCTGCCGGGCTCGGGAATGTCGAGCAGGCCGCTGACGATGCTGCCGACGAGGCTCTCCGCATAGACCGCATGTTTAGAGGGGTTGGAG
>CAMPIK010000450.1 GCA_946886325.1 uncultured Shinella sp. | reverse complement strand
ACCGGCCGCTGGTTCGGCAGCAGGTGCGAGATTTCCGTGCCGTCGAGCTTGATGCTGCCTTCGGTCGGCAGTTCGAAGCCGGCGATCATTCTGAGAAGCGTGGTCTTGCCGCAGCCGGAAGGGCCGAGGAGCGTGAAGAATTCGTTCGGCTTGATCTCCAGCGACACGTCGTCGACGGCCTGGAAATTGCCGAACCACTTCTTGATGCCGTGCATGCCTATGGCGCCGCCATGGGCCGCAGTCGCGCGGGACTGGTCCATTTGTTCCCCATGTCTCGTCCGAAGGCGGGTTTCCTCTCCCGGTCTCCGGCGGTCTTGGCATCGGCCGCTTTTGCGGCTCTCGCTGCGAAGTCTATGTGATAGTCTTCACTTGCTTATGATCACAACAAACCATAATTTGATCAAAACTGTAAAGGGCAATTTCTCGCGCGGCGCAAATTATCAGCCTTGGTTGCGTCGCGGCGGAATGCACCTTCAGCCGTGACGGCATAGTGGCACGGCGCGGGCGCAAAGGGGAGGACAAAGACCATGCTGGCGGCGGAAGGACGGCAGTCGTCGGAATCGATCAAGCAATGGGTCTACCGCACCTTGCGCCGTGCGATCATGACCGGCGCCTACCGGCCGGGCCATCCGCTGACGATCAACGGTCTGGCGGAAACGCTGGAGGTGAGCGCCATGCCGGTGCGCGAGGCGCTGCAGTTCCTGGTGGCCGACGGCGCGCTGGAAGCGCTCGACAATCGCCGCGTGCGCGTGCCGCTGATCGATCCCGATCGTTTCGACGAGATCCTGTCGGCCCGCATCGCGCTTGAGACCGTCGCCGCCGAGCGTGCCCTGCCGCATATCGATTTCCTGCGGCTGGCGCGGTTGCAGCAGATGGATGCGCTTGTCGACGAGGCCTATGCGTCGGGCGACATGGAGCGCGGCATCGCCGCCAATTTCGCCTTTCACCGCTGTCTCTACGAGGTGCGCTCCGCCGCCGTGCTGCTGCCGCTGATCGAGTCGCTCTGGCTGCGCCTCGGCCCCTTCATGCGGCTTGCGGCGGAGAATCTCAGCGAGCACTACCTGGTCGACCGGCATGCCGAGGCGCTGGAGGCAATCCGCACCAGGGACGCGGCGGCGCTGAAGGCGGCGATTGCCGCCGACATCCACGACGGCGCCGGCCATCTCGGCCGGGCGCAATTCCTGGAAACGGCGGCGAAGAGCTTCGCCGCCGGGGCATAAGATTTGGCCTCAATGGCTGTCGGCGAGCTTCGCTGCCTCGATCGAGGCCGTGTCGCCGATGTCGAGCCCGTTGAAGAAGGCATTGAGCAGCACCGCCATGGCGGAGGCGAGCACTATGCCGGATTCGATCAGCGGGTGGATCGCATGCGGCATCCACAGGAGGAAGTTCGGCGCGATCAGCGGGATGAGCCCGAAGCCGACCGAGACCGCGACGATGAAGAGGTTGTTGCGCGAGGTGCGGAAATCGACCGTGGACAGAATGCGGATGCCGGTCGCCGCCACCATGCCGAACATCACGAGGCCGGCGCCGCCGAGCACGAAGGTCGGCACGGCCTCGACGAGCGCGCCCATCTTCGGGATCAGCCCCAGCACGATCATGATCGCGCCGCCCATGACGCAGACATAGCGGCTCTTCACGCCGGTCACCCCGACAAGCCCGACATTCTGCGAGAAGCTCGTATAGGGGAAGGTGTTGAAGAGCCCGCCGATGAAGGTGCCGAGCCCGTCGACGCGCAGGCCCGCCGTCAGTTGCTGCTGCGAGATCTTGCGGTTCGTGATGTCACCGAGCGCCAGGAACATGCCGGTCGATTCGATCATCACGACGACCATGACCAGCGTCATCGTCAGGATCAGCACCGGATCGAAGATCGGCATGCCGAAGCGCAGCGGCGTGACGATTTCCACCCAGCCGGCCGTCGCCACCCGGTCGAAATGCATGAGGCCGAGCACCGCCGCGAGCACGCAGCCGATGACGATGCCGGCGAGCACCGCGATATTGGCGATCAGGCCACGGCCGTAGCGGGCAATCAGCAGGATCGAGATCAGCACCACGGCCGCAAGCGCCACATGGCTCGGCTGGGCATAGGCCGGGTTCGGCACGCTTGCCGTCAGCGCGAGCCCGTTCGGCAGGGCGGGAACGGTGCCGCCGTCGGCGAGCGCCTTCATCGATGCCAGCCATTCCGCATGGGCGGGATCGACCAGCTTCGGCGCGGTGGGACCGAAGGGATTGCCGAAGATCCAGTTGATGCCGACGCGCATCAGCGTCACGCCGATGACGAGGATGATCGTGCCGGTGACGACAGGCGGGAAAAAGCGCAGCAGGCGGCCCATGAGGGGCGCCAGCAGGAAGGCGATGATGCCCGCCCCGATGATCGAGCCGAAGATCAGCCGCGCACCCTCGATGCCCGGCGTCATGTTGGCCATCGAGACCATCGGGCCGACCGAGGCAAAAGTGACGCCCATCATCACCGGCAGCTTGATGCCGCAGTGACGGGTGAGGCCGAAGGACTGGATGATGGTGACGATGCCGCAGACGAAGAGGTCGGCGGAAATCAGATAGGCGACGTCCTCGGGGCTCAGTTGCAGCGCCCGCCCGACGATCAGCGGCACGGCGACCGCGCCGCCATACATGACGAGCACATGTTGAAGCCCGAGGGTTCCGAGCCTGCCGAGCGGCAGCTTTTCGTCCACGGGATGCACGGAATTGCTGTCGGTCATGATACCACCTCCATCGCATCAACCGGATGGCGCGACCCGGTCTCCTCCACCACGCAGCGCCGGGCACATCATTCGCGCGGCAAGAGGTCGCGACAACCCGGATCGGCGGAGAAAGTGTTTACGGCAATTCGAGGGAATGCACGGCTTTCGATATGCCGCCAGCTTCCTCCCGCTTCCGGCAAATTGCAAGGACTTATTGCGCTGCAGCAATCGCCCGATGGACGAGCCGTTTTGCCCGGTCGATGACGGAGGCGAGATCGCATCCTTCGGCGAGGCCAGTGGCGATGGCGCTGGAGAGCATGCAGCCGGTGCCGCGCATCGTGCCGGTCAGGCGCGGCAAGCGGAAGGCGACGGGCGCGGCGTCCGATGTGACAAGCAGGTCGGTCGCATCCGCTTCGCCGTCCGCGTGGCCGCCCTTGACGAGCACGGCCCGTGTTCCGCCCGCCAGCAGGGCGGCCACGCGGAC
>CAMPIK010000449.1 GCA_946886325.1 uncultured Shinella sp. | reverse complement strand
TGTGCCGGCTATATCGTGTCCTTTTCCGGCAGGCGGGTGCTCTATTTCGGTCGAACGGCCGAAACCCATGTCGAGCATTTCCCGCAGTGACCAGCGCATAAGGACTCGGCGCGCCTTAAAGCTCCACCGCCTCGATCTTGCGCTCGACGAAGCGCAGCGCCACCTTGCCGTCGATCAGCGCCAGCGCCGTGTCGCCAAAAAGTTCGCGCCGCCAGCCGTGAAGCGCTGCCACCTCGGCCTTTTCGCCGTCGATGGCGATCTTCTCGAGGTCGTCGCTGTTGGCGATCACCTTGGCGGCAACATCCTGCTTTTCGGCAATCAGCTTGAGCAGGACTTTCAGCAGTTCCGTCGCGGCGGCTGCCCCTTCCGGCACCTGCGTCTGGCGCGGCAGTTTTGGCAGGTCGTCCTTCGGGATGGCCAGCGCCTCGTTGACCGCGGCGAGGAGGGCGGCACCTGATTGCGAGCGTTCCCAGCCCTTGGGGATGGTGCGAAGCCGCGCCAGCGCCTCGGCGTCGGCCGGCTGCTGCTGCGCGACCTCGAAGAGCACGTCGTCCTTGAGGACGCGCGAGCGCGGCACGTTGCGGCCGCGGGCCTCGCGCTCGCGCCAGGCGGCGATCTTCTGCAGCACCGCCAGTTCCATCGGCTTGCGGATGCGCATCTTCAGCCGGCGCCAGGCGTCATCCGGATGCATGTCGTAGGTCTCGGGCGATTCCAGCACCGCCATTTCCTCTGCAAGCCAGGTCGTGCGCCCCTCGGCCTCCAGCCGGTCTTTCAGGAAATGGTAGACGTCGCGCAGATAGGTCACGTCGGCAAGCGCATAGTCGAGCTGCTTTTCCGTCAGCGGGCGGCGCTTCCAGTCGGTGAAGCGCGACGACTTGTCGATCTGCGCGCCGGTCACCTTCTGCACCAGTTGGTCGTAGGACACGCTGTCGCCGAAGCCGCAGACCATGGCGGCGACCTGCGTGTCGAAGATCGGGTGCGGAATGAGCTTGCCGAGATTGTAGATGATCTCGATGTCCTGCCGCGCCGCATGGAACACCTTCACAACGGACGTATCCGCCATCAGCTCGAAGAAGGGTTTGAGGTCGAGCCCCTTGGCGAGCGGATCGACGATCACCGCGATGTCGGGGCCGGCCATCTGGATCAGGCAGAGTTCGGGCCAGAAGGTCGTCTCGCGCAGGAATTCCGTATCGATCGTCAGATAGTCGGAACGGGCAAGGGTTTCGCAGGCTGCGGCAAGCGCCGCGGTCGTCTCGATCATGTCCATCAACGCACTCGGAAGGGGATTTTACTCGCAGGCGGATCGACGAGCTTTAGACCCTTCACCCTTTCGCCACAATCAAAATGTGTCCCGGTCGCCGTCGCGTTCCCGCGGCGTCGGCCTGGTCTTCTCGGCATCGGCCAGCTTGTTGAAGAAGAAGGAGGTGCGCAGCAGCGCCCGGAAGCGGCCCCCGCGCTCGTCCGCCGGCACCGGCCCGCGCGCCGTCATTCGAAGCCCCGTATAGGCCATGAAGACGAAGAGCACGATGGCGGTATAGACGAAGAGCGCCGACGGCCCGAACATATCCAGCATCACCGAGGCGAAGAGCGGGCCGATGATCGCGCCGCTCGACCAGAAGAACAGGAGCCCCGCCGAGACCAGCGCATGCTCGCCTTCGCCGGCATGGTCGTTGGCATGGGCCGAGCAGAGCGAATAGAGCGGCATGGCGAAGGCGCCGAAGACGAAGATGCCGATCATGTTGAGCCCGACATCGCTGCCGGCGAAGAGCGCAAGGAAAAGCGCCGAAAGGGCAGCACCCAGCGTCGCCACCAGAATGATCAGCCGCCGGTCGAGCCGGTCGGAATAAAGCCCGAGCGGATATTGCAGCACCACGCCGCCGACGATGCCGGCGCTCATGAAGCTCGCGATCGCGGTGATCGAAAGCCCGATCTCCTCGCCATAGATCGGCCCGAGCGCGCGGAAGGAGGAGTTGGTGAGCCCGACGACGATGCAGCCGACGACGGCGAGCGGCGAAACGGTCCAGAGCGTCTTGACGTCGAAGCGGATCGTCTCGGGGGCGGCCGGGCTTGAGCGGTCGGCAAGCGAGATCGGCACGAGCGACAGCGACAGCGCCATGGCGGCGACCGCGAAAAGCTCGAAGCCGCCGATGCCGATGCCGGGGATCAGATATTGCGCCGCCGTCACCGAGCCAAGATCGACGACGCGATAGACCGAGAGCGTGCGCGCCCGGTTGGCATTCGTCACCTTGGCGTTGAGCCAGCTTTCGACGGTGGCAAAGAGGCTCGCGAAACAGATGCCCGAGACGAGCCGCATCAGGAACCAGAAGGTCGGGTCGATGACGAGCACCATGGCAATCGCGGCGGCCGACGCGATTGCCGCCATCGCCGAAAACGTCCGGATATGCCCGATCGAGCGCAGGATACGCGTCACATAGATGCAGCCGATGGCAAAGCCGATATTGTAGCCCGCCCCGATCACCCCGATCAGCGAGGTCGAAAAGCCCTCCTGCGAGGCGCGAAGCGAGATGAACGTGCCCTGCAGCCCGTTGCCCCCGATGAGGATGCCGGCAGCGATGAGAAGGGGGATGAGCGGACGAATCGGCGACATGGATCAGTCTGGAACGGTTGCCCGCTTGGCATAAGGCAACGAGGGTGCAATGTCACCGGACATTGACGGAGTGATCGGTATCGGTTCTTGGCACGCGGCAATCGTGCAAGGCCGACGGAATACGAAAGCCAGGGAGAAATGAACAATGGCGGTCCTGCAAACGCGGCAACTGACGCTCCGTCCCTGCGAGCCGGGCGACCGTGACGATTTCATCGGCCTCGAACGCGACCCCGAGGTGATGCGCTTCCTGAACGGCGGACGTGACGTCGATCCCGAGCGGATCGATCCGGATGCGACCTACCTGATGCCGCGGGGAACGGAGCCCTATGTCTGGACGGCGCGCCGCAGGTCAAACGACACCTTCGTCGGCTGGTTCTGCCTCTGGCCGGAAAGCAAGACACTGGCCGAACTCGGCTATCGCCTGCGGCGGATGGACTGGGGCCAGGGGCTCGCCCCGGAAGGGGCCGCGGCGCTCGTCGACTGGGGCTTCGAAACCTGCGGCTACGACCGGATCGTCGCAAGCACCATGGCCGTAAACCGCGCCTCGCGCCGCGTGATGGAAAAGCTCGGCATGACCTATTCCCGCACGGTCGCTG
>CAMPIK010000448.1 GCA_946886325.1 uncultured Shinella sp. | reverse complement strand
ACCCTGCGGTGAACCCCGATCTTGCTGCATTGCGCCACCGTCCGGTCTAATCTGTCGACTTTGCTTTCCCCCCAAGCGCCCGCGTGAGGGCGGCGGCGGCTTCGCGGACGACCGGTCCGATCTCGGCAAGCCGCGCATCCGGCAGCCGCACCGAGGGTCCGGAGACCGAGATGCCGGCGATGGCCTCGCCATATTCGTTGAAGATCGGGGCGGCGATGCAGCGCATGCCGAGCGTGTGTTCCTCGTCGTCGATCGAATAGCCGCGTGCGCGTATTCCAGCGAGATCGGCGGAGAGCCCATCGAGTTCGTCGCGGGTGCGCTCGGTGAAGCGCGTCAGCGGGCGGTTTGCGACGAGCGCCTCGACCTGTTCCGGCGTCCATGTCGACAGCACCGCCTTGCCGATGCCGGAGGCGTGGATGGGGCCGCGGCGGCCGGGGCGGAAGAAGGCACGCATCGGCGCGTGGCTTTCCGCCTGGGCGAGGAAGATGATTTCGCCGTCCTCGACGATGCCGACATTGGCGGTTTCGCCGGTCGCGGCCATCAGGTCGTGCAGGAACGGCCGCGCGATCGTGCCGAGCTTGCGGAAGCGGAGGAAGGCGTTGCCGATCTCGAAGGCCTTCACGCCGATCGTCCAGGCGCCAGTCTCGCCGTCATGCGCAACCAGCCCATGGCCGGCAAGCGCCGTCAGCAGACGGTGCGCCGTCGATGGCGCCATGCCCGACTGGTCGGCGAGGTCGGTCAGGACGGCGCCGTCCGATGCGGCAACCAGTTGCAGTAGCATGACGCTGCGGTCGAGCACCTGCACCGAAGAGGGCGCGGCATTGTCCGCCGCCTTGCGGCCCGGCCGTCCGCGCTTTCGTTCCGTCTCGCCCGCCATGATCCGCCCTCCGATCGCCCATCCTTCCATAGCGGCCGCGCGGCCATTCTTCCAGTTTTGTTGAAAATGTTTATTTCCATATGATGAGAATGATTTCCATTATTTGATTGCGACCGTCGGCGAATGCGCTACCCTCCTCTCAACAGATGGAGGACATCCCATGGCTAAAATGCGTGCTGTCGATGCGGCGGTGCTGGTTCTGGAAAAGGAAGGCGTCGATTGCGCCTTCGGCGTTCCCGGTGCCGCGATCAATCCCTTCTACTCGGCGCTGAAGGCGCGCGGCTCGGTCCGCCATATCCTTGCCCGCCATGTCGAGGGGGCGAGCCATATGGCGGAGGGTTACACCCGCGCCGAGCCCGGCAATATCGGCGTCTGCATCGGCACATCAGGCCCCGCCGGCACCGACATGATCACCGGCCTCTACTCGGCCTCGGCCGACTCGATCCCGATCCTCTGCATCACCGGCCAGGCGCCCCGCGCCCGGCTCGACA
Organism: uncultured Shinella sp.; assembly: GCA_946886325.1. Next base: position 1,847 of record CAMPIK010000448.1, on the reverse strand, counting down.
AGGAGGATTTCCAGGCGGTCGATATTTCCAAGATCGCGGCCCCCGTCACCAAATGGGCGGTCACGGTCATGGAGCCGGCGCTGGTGCCCTTCGTCTTCCAGAAGGCGTTCCATGTCATGCGCTCCGGCCGGCCAGGTCCGGTGCTGATCGACCTGCCGATCGACGTCCAGCTCGCCGAGATCGAGTTCGACATCGAGACCTATGCCTCGCTCGGCGCCTACAAGCCGGAAGCGACGCGGGCTCAGGCCGAAAAGGCGCTTTCGATGCTGAATGCGGCCGAGCGGCCGCTGATCGTCGCCGGCGGCGGCATCGTCAATGCGGATGCATCCGACCTGCTTGTCGAGTTTGCCGAGATCACGGGCGTTCCTGTTATCCCGACGCTGATGGGCTGGGGCACGATCCCGGATGACCATCACCTGATGGCCGGCATGTGCGGGCTCCAGACCTCGCACCGCTACGGCAATGCGACGATGCTTGCCTCCGACTTCGTGCTCGGCGTCGGCAACCGCTGGGCAAACCGCCACACCGGCAATGTCGCGACCTATACGGAAGGCCGGACCTTCGTCCATGTCGACATCGAGCCGACCCAGATCGGCCGCGTCTTCGCGCCGGATTTCGGCATCGTCTCGGATGCGGGCGCAGCGCTGAAACTTTTCCTCGACGTCGCCACCGAGTGGAAGACGGCGGGCAAGCTGCGCGACTGGTCCGGCTGGGCCGAGGAATGCCGCGAGCGCAAGCGCACCATGCTGCGCAAGACCCATTTCGACCAGACGCCGCTGAAGCCCCAGCGCGTCTACGAGGAGATGAACCGCGCCTTCGGCCGCGACACCTGCTACGTCTCGACCATCGGCCTCAGCCAGATCGCCGGCGCGCAGTTCCTGCATGTCTACAAGCCGCGCAACTGGATCAATTGCGGCCAGGCCGGCCCGCTCGGCTGGACGCTGCCGGCAGCCCTTGGCGTGCGCGCCGCCGATCCGGACCGGCCGATCGTGGCGCTCTCCGGCGACTACGACTTCCAGTTCATGATCGAGGAACTGGCGGTCGGCGCGCAGCACAAGCTGCCCTACCTGCATGTCGTCGTGAACAACTCCTATCTCGGCCTCATCCGCCAGGCGCAGCGCGGCTTCAATATGGATTTCGAGGTCAGCCTCGCCTTCGACAACATCAATGCGTCCGGCGATGCGGAGAAGGGCTACGGCGTCGACCATGTCGCGGTCGCGGAGGGCCTCGGCTGCAAGGCGATCCGGGTTCGCAGCCCCAACGAGTTCCAGGAGGCCTTCGCCACCGCCAAGGCGCTGATGGACGAGCACCGGGTGCCTGTCGTCATCGAGTTCATCCTCGAGCGCGTCACCAACATCGCCATGGGCGCCGACATCAATGCCGTCGTGGAATTCGAGGACCTTGCCGAACGCGGCGAGGATGCCCCGACCGCAACGCTGGCGCTGCTCGACTGACCGGAACAAGAAGAAGGAGACGGACCATGCCGAAATTCGCGGCCAATCTCACCATGCTCTTCACCGAGGTGCCGTTCCTGGAGCGCTTCGGCCTTGCGGCCAAGGCCGGCTTCGAGGGGGTGGAGTACCTGTTCCCCTATGACTTCGACAAGGAGGCACTGCGCGCGGCGCTGGACCTGCACGGCCTGACACAGGCGCTACACAATCTGCCGGCCGGCGACTGGGCTGCGGGCGAGCGCGGCATCGCCATCCTGCCGGACCGGATCGACGAATTCCGCCGCGGCGTCGCCTCGGCCATCGACTATGCGACGGCGCTCGGCTGCACCCAGATCAACTGTCTGGCGGGCATCGCCCCCGTCGGCGTTGCAGACGAAATCCTGCGCACGACATTTG
>CAMPIK010000447.1 GCA_946886325.1 uncultured Shinella sp. | reverse complement strand
TCATCATAGTCGGCAGCGCGCTTGTGGTCAGCGCCGGCGTGGCGCGCTCCGGCGTCGTCAGCATGGCGCTACAGCGCTTTTTTCCGAACCTCTCCGGTTTCCAGGCGCAACTCGCGCTGCTGATGATCACGGTGGCGGTGCTCTCCGCCTTCATCAAGAACATCGGGGCGCTGGCGATCATGATCCCGCTCGCCTTCCAGTTTTCCAAGCGCGCCGGCGTGCCGGTCTCGCGCTACCTGATGCCGATGGCTTTCTCCGCGCTGCTCGGCGGGCTGATGACGCAGATCGGCACCTCGCCGAATATCGTCGTCTCGCGGCTGCGCGAGGAATTGACGGGCGACAGCTTCACCATGTTCGACTTCACGCCGATGGGTGCAATCCTGACCGTCGTCGGCATCATCTTCCTCGTCTTCTTCAACTGGCTGGTGCCGGTGCGCGCCAACCAGACCCCCTCGATCGAGGAGGCGCTGGAAAAGGCCGCCTATTCCTCGGACGCGACGGTCGACGAAAAATCCAAGGCGATCGGCAAGAGCCTGAACGAGGTGCTGAAGCCGGGGGAAGGCGACCTCGTGGCAACGGCGGTCATCCGCGCCGAGAAGCGCATGGCGCCGCTTCCCGATATCAAGCTCAGGGCCGGCGACACGATCCTCTTCCAGGGCACGCCGGGCGCGCTCGACCAGGTCGTCTCGACGAGCGAGCTCGTCCTGTCCGGCAAGCCGATGGAAAAGGACGACGACGAGGAGATCAATGCGGTCGAAGTGGTGATTTCGAATGATTCCCGGCTGATCGGGCTCTCCGCGCGGCGGCTCGCCCTCTTCCACACCTGGGGCATCAACCTGCTTGCCGTCGGGCGGCAGGGCCATCGCATCACCGAGAAGCTGAGCGAAGTGAGCCTGCGCCCCGGCGACGTGCTGGTGATCCAGGGCGGCTCGAAGAGCCTGACCCAGTCGATGATGGAACTGGGGCTCCTGCCGCTGGCCCAGCGCGAGATCCTGCTCGGCACGCCGCGCAAAGCGCTGATCCCCGTCATCATCCTGATCATCGCCATGGCCGCGACGGCAACGGGCCTCGTGCCGGTGGCGACGGGCTTCTTTGCGGCAGCAGTCGGCATGCTCGTCTTCAAGGTCATCCCGATCAACGATGCCTACAGGACGGTCGATGGGCCGATCCTCGTCATGCTCGCGGCGCTGATCCCGGTCAGCGACAGCCTGCGTGCCACGGGCGCGAGCGAGCTGATCGCCGGCTGGCTCGGCGCGGTCGCCGCCACCATGCCGTCTTATGGCGCGCTGGCGCTGATTCTCATCACAGCGATGGCGGTGACGCCTTTCCTCAACAATGCGGCAACCGTGCTCGTCATGGCCCCCATCGCCGCCAGCTTCGCCACCACGCTCGGCTACAAGCCGGAAGCCTTCCTCATGGCGGTGGCGATCGGCGCGGGCTGCGACTTCCTCACCCCCATCGGCCACCAGTGCAACACGCTGGTCATGGGGCCTGGCGGCTATCGTTTCAGCGACTATCCCCGCCTCGGCCTGCCGCTGTCCTTCCTCATCATCATCGTCAGCGTGCCCGCGCTGATGCTGGTCTGGCCGGTCAAGTAGGTGCTCCGGTAGCCCGGTGCCTTGACGCGCCGGGGCGAATGTGGTCTCACGCAGCCCAAGCGGAAAGGCCCGGCTTTCAGGCGAAATCCCGGACTTCCTTCCCATAAAGCATCAAGCGGCCATGCGGGGCGTGATCCGGCAGGCCTGCCACTTTGTCGAGACGGGCACCAAGACCATGAGCACTTCCGGGACCACCGGCGTTCGCGTGCGTATCGCACCCTCCCCCACCGGCGAGCCGCATGTCGGCACCGCCTATATCGCGCTCTTCAACTATCTCTTCGCGAAGAAACACGGCGGCGAGTTCATCCTGCGCATCGAGGACACGGACGCCACGCGCTCCACCCCGGAATTCGAACAGAAGGTGCTCGACGCGCTGAAATGGTGCGGGCTCGAATGGTCCGAAGGCCCGGATGTCGGCGGACCCTACGGTCCTTATCGCCAGTCCGACCGCAAGCACATCTATCTCGACTACGTGCGCAAGATCGAGGCGAACGGCCACGGCTTCCGCTGCTTCTGCACGCCGGAGCGGCTGGAGCAGATGCGCGAGGCGCAGCGCGCCGCCGGCAAGCAGCCGAAATATGACGGGCTCTGCCTGCATCTTTCCGCCGAGGAAGTGACGAAGCGCGTCGAGGCCGGCGAGCCGCATGTCGTGCGCATGAAGATCCCGACCGAGGGCTCCTGCAAGTTCGTCGATGGCGTCTATGGCGCGGTGGAAATCCCGTGGGATTCCGTCGACATGCAGGTGCTGCTCAAGGCCGACGGCATGCCGACCTATCACATGGCGAACGTCGTCGACGACCACCTGATGAAGATCACCCATGTGGCGCGCGGCGAGGAATGGCTCGCCTCGGTGCCGAAGCACATCCTGATCTACCAGTATCTCGGCCTCGAGCCGCCGGTCTTCATGCATCTCTCGCTGATGCGCAACGCCGACAAGTCGAAGCTGTCGAAGCGCAAGAACCCGACCTCGATCTCCTACTATTCGGCACTCGGCTACCTGCCGGAAGCGCTGATGAACTTCCTCGGCCTGTTCTTCATCCAGATCGCCGAAGGCGAGGAACTGATGACGATGGCGGAGCTTGCCGAAAAATTCGATCCGGACAACCTCTCCAAGGCCGGCGCCATCTTCGACATCCAGAAGCTCGACTGGCTGAACGGCCGCTGGCTGCGCGAGCAGCTTTCAGAAGAAGAGTTCGCTGCGCGCGTCCTTTCCTGGGCAATGGAGAACGACCGCATCGGCCAGGGCCTGAAGCTGTCGCAGTCGCGCATCACCAAGCTCGGCGACCTGCCGGAACTGGCCGGCTTCCTCTTGAAGTCGGATCTCGGGCTGACGCCGGAAGCCTTCGCAAAGGTGAAATCTACCCCGGAAGAAATCCTCGAAATCCTCAACACGGTGCAGCCGGACCTCGAAAAGATCGTCGAGTGGACCGTCGAGAGCATCGAGGCGGAACTGCGCGCCATCGCCGACCGCATGGGCAAGAAGCTGAAGGTGGTCGTGGCACCGCTCTTCGTCGCCGTCTCGGGCTCGTCGCGCTCGCTGCCGTTGTTCGATAGCATGGCGATCCTCGGCCGCTCCGTCGTGCGCCAGCGCCTGAAGGTCGCCGCACAGGTAGTGGCC
>CAMPIK010000446.1 GCA_946886325.1 uncultured Shinella sp. | reverse complement strand
GATCGCCGCGCCAATACCCCTCGTCCCTCCGGTCACCAATGCAACACGCGCCATTATGTCCTCCTCAAGATCCTTTTCCGCCGCCGATATATTGCCGGCGGTTTCGCCATCTTCACGACAAAAAATGCCCGGCGCAAGGCCGGGCATTGATCGTGTGTCAGAAGGTATCAGGAGGCGGCATCATCCTGTCGTCATGACGCGCCGCCGCGATATCAGTTGCGCTCGACGCACATCGCGATGCCCATGCCGCCGCCGATGCACAGCGTGGCGAGACCCTTCTTGGAATCGCGCTTCTGCATTTCGTGCAACAACGTCACAAGCACGCGTGCCCCCGATGCACCCACCGGATGACCGATTGCAATCGCACCGCCGTTGACGTTGACCTTCGACGTATCCCAGCCGAGGTCCTTGTTGACCGCGCAGGCCTGCGCGGCGAAGGCCTCGTTGGCCTCGACGAGATCGAGATCGCCGATCTTCCAGCCGGCCTTTTCGAGCGCCTTGCGCGAGGCCGGGATCGGGCCGGTGCCCATGATCTTCGGATCGACGCCGGCCGTCGCCCAGGAGACGATCCGGGCCATCGGCGCGATACCGCGGCGCGACGCTTCTTCCTCGCTCATCAGGACGGTGGCAGCCGCGCCATCGTTGAGGCCGGAGGCATTGGCCGCCGTCACGGTGCCGTCCTTGTCGAAGGCGGGGCGCAGCTTCGCCATCGCGTCCATCGTCGCGCCGTGGCGGATATACTCGTCCGCATCGACGGTGACGTCGCCCTTGCGGCCCTTGATGATGAAGGGAACGATCTCGTCCTTGAACCGACCTTCCTTCTGCGCGGCCTCGGCCTTGTTCTGCGACGATACGGCAAAGGCGTCCTGGTCATCGCGCGAGAGCTGCCACTGCTTGGCCACGTTTTCTGCCGTGATTCCCATGTGATAGCCGTAGAAGGCGTCTGTCAGGCCATCCTTGATCATCGTGTCGATCATCTTGAAATCGCCCATCTTCACGCCGCCGCGCAAGTGCGCGCAGTGCGGCGCCATCGACATCGATTCCATGCCGCCGGCCACGATGATCTTCGCGTCACCCGTTGCGATCTGCTGCATGCCGAGCGCCACGGCGCGCAGGCCGGAACCGCAGAGCTGGTTCATGCCCCAGGCCGTCGCCTCCTGCGGAATGCCCGCCTTCATCGCCGCCTGCCTGGCCGGGTTCTGCCCCTCGCCCGCCGTCAAAACCTGGCCGAGGATGACCTCGTCCACTTCGTTTGCCGAAACACCGGCCCGCTCCAGCGCAGCCGAGATGGCCGCCGCCCCGAGCTCATGGGCGGACGTATTGGCGAATGCTCCGTTGAAGGAGCCGACGGCGGTGCGCGCGGCGCTTGCGATGACGATGGATGGCGTGCTCATGATGTGCTTCCTCGCTTTTGTTCTTGGCGCCCTGCCGGAATGGCGCGGACGGCCAGAGGGCTCGGCTGACGGGAAGCCGCAGCGCGGGCGAAGCAGCGCAGGCGATCCTCCTTGCATCAAAACTGGCAAAGCTGGTGGTGAGAGTCAAACGGCTTGTCTGTCGCTGCAGTGCAACCGTCACATTGTGTGCACGACGGCTCCTCCATGTTGCGCAGCAATTTTCGCCGCAACGCACAATTCGATTGTCACACGGCTTTTTTTGCGGATACTCGACTCGACCAAAAAGTGAATTGGAATACGGGGATGAGGAGACCCAGATGGCCAAGAATGACGGTCAGATCGTTATCAAGAAATATGCCAACAGACGGCTCTACAACACGGGAACGAGCACCTATGTGACGCTCGACGATCTCGCGGTCATGGTGAAGAAGGGCGAGGACTTCACCGTGCAGGACGCGAAATCGGGGGACGACATCACCCATTCCGTGCTGACGCAGATCATCTTCGAGCAGGAATCGAAGACCGGCAATACGCTGCTGCCGATCTCTTTCCTGCGCCAGCTCATATCCTATTACGGCGACCAGATGCAGATGGTCGTCCCGAGCTATCTCGAACATTCCATGCAGGCCTTCACGGACCAGCAGTCGCAGATGCGCGAGCAGATCAACAAGGCCTTCGGTGAAACGCCGCTGACGAAGAACCTGCAGATTCCGATCCAGTTGGTGGAAGAGCAGGTCCGTCGCAACACGGAAATGTTCCACCAGGCCATGCAGATGTTCTCGCCCTTCATGAGCGCGCCGCAGCAGAAGGAATCGAAGAAGGCGGAAGCCAAGGATATCGACGAACTCAAGGAGCAGTTGCGCGCGCTCCAGACCAAGCTCGACAATCTCGGCTGACCGGCTCGCAGCCGACGCGTCCTGCGGCCGGCTGCGACAGGCTTTCTGCGCCCCTGACTACAGGCCGATCGAAAGATCGCGGCTCGCCGTCCTGATGGAAACGGCGAAGCCGGCCACGACGTCGATGAACGCGATCATCATCAGAATGAAGAATATCTGCGTGGCGGCGCCCGGCAGCAGCAGGAATTCGACGATGAAGACGATGAAGAGCACCATCGAGAACATGTGATCGAGCAGCGCGCGCGAGCCCGGCCGCGTCGCCTTGATGATCTCGAAGAACAGAATGACGAGCGCGATCACGATGAAGAGGTCGCCCAGATTCATCGTCCAGTTCGCACCGGAGAGCATGGTCAGCGACATGACCTGGCTTTCCAGCACCTCCACCCCGCCTCCGCCGAGCACGCCGACCATGGCGAGATTGTAGAGCACGAAGGGAATGATCAGCAGCGGTATGGCCAGAAGCATGGTCCGGTGGCTCCTCGTTTGGCCCGGATGCGGGCTCTGAATTCTTTACCGCAAGATATTCGACAAGAAAATGTCGAGCGAGCTTCGAAATCGCGATGGGGTGGAAACCTCGGATCCCCGGGCTTTTCCCGTGTCCCCAAGAAGACTGGTGCGGGTGGTCGGGCTCGAACCGACACTCCTTTCGGAACCGGATTTTGAGTCCGGCGCGTCTACCAATTCCACCACACCCGCGTGCCGTGACCCGGCGGTTGCCGGACGCTGTTGCCTCTTACTGCACCTTTCGCAAAAAGCAAAGACCGTTCGCGCGCGCTTCAGGCCTGCTTGCGCTTGCCTGCCCTGGGGGCACGTGCCTTGCGCGGTTTGCCCTCCTTGCCGTGCATCAGCGTTGTGCCGAGCACCTTCCTGATCTCGTCCGGCGCGAAGGGCACGCGGAGAAAATCGAAGAGGCCGCGCAGGCTGTCCGG
>CAMPIK010000445.1 GCA_946886325.1 uncultured Shinella sp. | reverse complement strand
TAGAATGAAATTAACGCCGACCGCTGGCGTAACTGCCGCCTTATAGATAATTTCCGGACTTGTCGCCAGAGCGGCGTATCCAATTGTATACTGTTTTTCCGTCACCGGGGCCTTCGCAAACCGAGAAGCCCTGCCCTTCACGGCAGGTCCGGTCTCGATCCCGCGACGGCGCGCTCCGGAACTGCGCTCTTGACTGTATACAAATGCATGCAGTAAATCGACCCACCATCGGACATCGTCCGGATCGAGACGGGAAGAGGCATGATCGACCAGTCAGCAACCTATGACGTGCTCGTCGCCGGCGGCGGCAATGCGGCGCTTTGCGCGGCCATCAGCGCGCGCCGGGCGGGCGCCCGTGTGCTCGTCGTCGAGGGCGCGCCGCGCTTCTATCGCGGCGGCAACACGCGCCACACCCGCAACATGCGCTGCGCCCACGATGCGGCAACCGACACGCTGTCCGGCCCCTATTTCGAGGACGAGTTCTTCGACGACCTGCTGCGCGTCACCGGCGGCAATACCGACGCGCAACTGGCGCGCATGATGATCACGGAATCCAAGGAGATGCTGACCTGGATCGCCGAACAGGGCGTGCGCTTCCAGCCCTCGCTCGGCGGCACGCTCAGCCTCGGGCGGACCAATTCCTTCTTCCTCGGCGGCGGCCGCGCCATGCTGAACGCGCTCTACCAGACGGCGGAGAGCCTCGGCATCGAGATCGAATACGAGGCGGAGGTCGTCGGCCTCGACATCGAGGGCGGCCGCTTCCTCCGCGCCGCCCGCATCCGGCACGGCGGCGCCGAGATCTCCGTCAAGGCGCGCACCTTCGTTGCCGCCTGCGGCGGCTTCGAGGCCAATATCGAGTGGCTGAAGGAAGGCTGGGGCGACATCGCCGACAACTTCCTCATCCGCGGCACGCCCTACAATCGCGGCACGGTGCTGAAGATGCTGCTCGAACAGGGCGTGCAGCAGATCGGCGATCCGACGCAGTGCCACGCCGTCGCGATCGACGCCCGGGCGCCGAAATTCGACGGCGGCATCATCACCCGCCTCGACTGCGTCGTCTTCGGCATCGTCGTCAACAAACATGCCGAGCGCTTCTACGACGAGGGCGAGGATGTCTGGCCGAAGCGCTATGCCATCTGGGGCCGGCTCGTGGCCGCCCAGCCCGACCAGATCGCCTACATCATCTTCGACGCGCCCTCGCTCGAACTCTTCATGCCTTCGCTGTTTCCGCCGGTGAAGGCCGCGACGATCGGCGAACTCGCCGAAAAGCTCGGCCTCGATCCCGCGGCCCTCGGCGAGACGCTTTCCACATTCAACGCCGCCGTCCGCCCTGGCACCTTCGACCACACGACGCTCGACGACTGTCGCACCGAGGGCCTGGAGCCCGCCAAGACCCATTGGGCGCGGCGCATCGAGACCGCGCCCTTCTATGCCTATCCCGTCCGGCCCGGCATCACCTTCACCTATCTCGGCGTGCGCGTCGACAGGCAGGCGCGCATGGTCATGGCCGACGGACGGCCGAGCGCCAACATGTTCGCCGCCGGCGAAATCATGGCCGGCAACGTGCTCGGACAGGGTTATGCCGCCGGCATCGGCATGACGATCGGCAGCGTCTTCGGCCGCATCGCCGGCCGCGAGGCCGCCGCCCTCCTTTCCTCCAAGAAGCTGTCGCCGGAGGCCGCATGAACATCCACGCCCTCAACGATCCCAGCCACGCCACCGAGAGCCTCGCGGAGGCCGACCGGCTGATGACGGTCTGCAATTCCTGCCGCTACTGCGAGGGCCTGTGCGCCGTCTTCCCGGCGATGGAGATGCGCCGGTCCTTTGCCGATGGCGACCTCAACTACCTCGCCAATCTCTGTCACAGCTGCGGCGCCTGCTTTCACGACTGCCAGTTCTCGCCGCCGCATGAATTTAACGTCAACGTGCCGCAGACGCTGGCGATCGTGCGCAACGATTCCTACCGGGCCTATGCCTGGCCGCGGCCGCTTTCGGGCCTCTTCCACCGCAACGGCCTGTCGATCAGCATCATCGCGGCGCTCTCGGTCGCCGTCTTCATCGCGGGCTTTTCCGCCTGGCACGATCCGGCCGTGCTCTTCGGGGTCCACACCGGACCCGGCTCCTTCTACAAGCTGATGCCGCACAACACGATGGCGCTCCTCTTCGGCGCCGCCTTCGCCTATGCCATCCTCGCGATCGCCATGGGCATCCGGCTGTTCTGGAAGGACATCGGCGCACCGGCCGGCACGCTTGGCGAACCCGCCTCGCTCTGGCAGGCGATGAAGGACGCCTCGACACTGCGTTACCTCGACGGCGGCGGCGTCGGCTGCATGAACGACAGCGAGAAGCCGACCGACCGCCGCCGGCTCTACCACCACATGACCTTCTACGGCTTCCTGCTCTGCTTCGCCTCGACCTCGACGGCGACGCTCTACCACTACCTGCTCGGCATGGAGGCGCCCTATCCGGTCTACGACCTGCCCGTCGTGCTCGGAACGATCGGCGGCATCGGCCTCATCATCGGCCCGGCCGGCCTGCTGAAGGCGAAGTGGACGCGCGATCCGGTGCTGAAGGACGAATCCCGCACCGGCATGGACGTCGCCTTCCTCGCCATGCTGTTCCTGACCAGCCTCACCGGCCTGCTGCTGATGGTGCTGCGCTCGACGCCGGCCATGGGCCTGCTGCTGGCACTGCACCTCGGCGTCGTCTTCAGCCTCTTCATCACCATGCCCTACGGCAAGTTCGTGCACGGCATCTACCGCTTCCTGGCGCTCGTTCGCTACGCCAAGGAGAAGCGCGAGCTGGAGGGGCACTGAGTGCCTTCGAGCGCGAAGAGAACGAGGATAGCGCCGTTGGGTCGTATTCTTTGCCTATAGAAGGGTCTTTTGGCCATGCCCTGCCACTGAGAATTTCCTCCATGCTGGATTGCAGTTTTCCTTTGCGACCACGTCGCCGGGCCGCGGGTGTGCTGCCTAAAGAAACGCTGGACCGTCCCGAGGCCTCAAAACAGACCCGATCTGCCAAGCTGCGATGGTTATCTTCGACGGTAGCGTCCTTTTCTCCGGGTCAACGAGGGCGATTACAAGATGCCGGCGTGAATCACAGGCCGGGCGACGATTGCCACCCTGTCCACGCTCACGACTTCGCCAGCGTCTGATGCCGGCGCTCACGCGGAAACTTTCTCCTGCTGTCAGGCGCAACATGCCGAGCGCCCGCCGCCA
>CAMPIK010000444.1 GCA_946886325.1 uncultured Shinella sp. | reverse complement strand
TCCTCCATGTGGTTCATGACGCGCGGCGCACCGCCGGTCGTCGTCGTCACGTGGAAGCGATCCTCGGCCAAGCGCCCGACCACGCCGTCGTCATAGACGTAGCCGTCCTCGCGCAGCATGATGCCGTAGCGGCAGCGGCCGGGCTTCAGCGTGTCCCAGGCATTGGTGTACATGAGGTTGAGGAACTCGGCCGCATCCGGCCCGACCACCTCGATCTTGCCGAGCGTCGAGGCGTCGAAGAGGCCGGCGGCATTGCGCACCGTGCGGCACTCGCGGTTGACGGCCTCATGCATCGTCTCGCCGGCGCGCGGATAGTACCAGGCGCGCTTCCAGTTGCCGACATCCTCGAAGACCGCGCCCTGCGCCTCTTCCCAGCCATGGATCGGCGTCTTGCGGGCCGGATCGAAGAGATCGTGGCGCGCATGATTGACGATCGTGCCGAAGGTCACCGGCGTATAGGGTGCGCGGAAGGTGGTGAGACCGACCTTCGGGATATCGCGGCCAAGCGTCTCGGCGGCGATGGCCAGTCCGTGGATGTTGGAGAGCTTGCCCTGGTCGGTCGCCATGCCGTTGGTGGTGAAGCGCTTGATGTGCTCGATCGAGTGCATGCCCTCGCGCACGGCAAGGCGGATATCCTTGGCGCAGACGTCGTTCTGGAAATCGATGAAGGCCTTGACCGACGTATCGGCGCCCGCGCCCTCCGCGGCACCGGCCATGCCGCCGGTCCATTCGAAGGCGTTTTCGCCACGAAGCTCGATCTTCGCGCCGCCCTCGCTGCCGGTGGCCCGCGCCATCAGTTCGCCGGCGGCAAGCGCCTCCTCGATCGTCGCCTGCAGACCGTTGGTGCCGTTGCAGGCGCCGACGGACAGGCAGTCCTGCGCATAGGTGCCGGGCAGGAAGCGTCCGCCTTCGGCGTCATAGGCGACCTTGCCGCGCGACTGCGAGAAGAGATGGACCGAGGGCGTCCAGCCGGCCGACGTGATCAGCGCATCGACCGCGATGGAGCGCGGCGAGCGTCCGCCATTGCGGGCGACCGCCATCGACGAGACGCGGCGATAGCCTTTCGTATCGACCACGGAATGGCCGGTCAGCACCTCGATGCCGAGGCTGCGGGCCTCGGCGAGCACTGCTTCGCCCGGCTTTTCCCGGCAATCGACGATCGCCGCGATGGAGACCCCGGCGCGCTTCAGATCGAACGCCGCCTCATAGGCCGAATCGTTCGCCGTATAGACGCCGACCTTCTTGCCGACGGCGACGCCGAAATGGTTGAGGAAGGTGCGCGCGGCCGACGCGAGCATGATGCCCGGGCGATCGTTGTTGGCAAACACCATGTGCCGCTCGATCGCGCCGGTGGCCAGCACAACGCGCTTGGCACGGACCTGCCAGAGACGTTCGCGCGGCAGACGGCGGTCCGGGCGCGCCATATGGTCGGTGACCCGTTCGGCAAGCGCCACGAAGTTCTGCGCATAGTAGCCGAAGGCGGTGGTGCGCGTGAGCACGGTGACGTTGTCCATCGCGGCAAGCCGGGCCGCGGTCGCCTGCGCCCAGGCATAGCCTTCCTGGCCGTCGATCGTAACGCTCCGGTCATAGTGCAGCGCGCCGCCCGCTTCCGGCTGCTCGTCGCAGAGAATGACGCGCGCGCCGGTCTCCGCCGCCGAAAGGGCAGCAGAAAGGCCCGCGACGCCAGCGCCGACGACGAGAACGTCGCAATGGGCGAAGCGGTTGGCATAATGGTCGGTGTCGGCCTCCGTCGGCGCAACGCCGAGGCCGGCGGCCGCACGGATGCGCGGCTCGTAGATCTTCTCCCACGCAGCCTTCGGCCACATGAAGGTCTTGTAGTAGAAGCCGGCCGCGAAGAACGGCGAGAAGAGGTTGTTGACGCCGCCGATGTCGAAGGCGAGCGACGGCCAGCGGTTCTGCGAGACGACCTTGGCGCCGTCGAAAACCTCCTGCACGGTCGCGCGCACGTTCGGCTGCTTGCGCGTCGCGTCGCGCTCGACGCCGATCAGCGCGTTCGGCTCTTCCGGACCGGCCGAGACGATGCCGCGCGGGCGGTGGTACTTGAACGAGCGGCCGACGAGATGAACGCCGTTTGCCAGCAGCGCCGAGGCGACGGTGTCGCCTTCCAGCGCCTCGTAGCTCTTGCCGTCGAAGGTGAAGCGCGCCTTCTTCGCGGGCGTCAGGCGGCCGGCACCGGTGATACGATTAGCGCCGCTCATTGGGCCTGTCCTTCCGTCGCTTCATAGGTTTCGACCGTCTTCTCCGAGGCAGCGGGCGCGCCTGCGAGATCGGGCTTCGGCTCGCCCGCCTTGTAGGTCGTGACGAACTTGTCGCTCACCGTGTCGCGCGCCGCATTGAAGAAGCGCCCGCAGCCGTGGATATGGCGCCAGCGCTCGAAGGTCACGCCCTTCACGTTGTCGCGCAGAAAGAAGAAGGCCTCGAAATCCTCGTCCGAGATTTCGGCCATGTTGGTCGGACGCACGATATGGGCGTCGCCGGCGTGGCGGAATTCGAGCTCTGCGCGCTCTTCCTCGCAGTAGGGGCAATAGATCAGCAGCATGTCATCCTACCTGTTCAAAGTTCTGAGGCCGGCACGACAGAGCCGGGTTCCTGGTCGCACAGGCGCTGCCCCATCGTCACGAAGGGCACGAGCCGCGCCAGCAATTGTTCGAACGTGTCATAGGGTGCCAGCACGTCCGACATTCCGAGATTGATTATGCTCATCGACATGAGGTCGACGCTGATTGCAAAACCGCGGTCAAGGTCATCCCGTCCGGCCGGGATGAAATAGACCTGGGGCTCGCCGAGGACCTCCGTACAGGCAAGCGTTCCGCTTTCGGCCTGGAAAGGCCATTCGCCTTCGCTCGCGGCCCGCCGGATTTCCTGCAGCCTGAAATCCTCAACCCCGGGCACAAGGTTGCTTGCCGGGACTGCGCCGCCGGTCGCGATAACCGCCGCAATCGCCGCCCCCGTCACCATCAGTGGGCCACGGCGGCAGCCGCCGCCTCGTCGATGAGCCGGCCGGTGCGGAAACGCTCCAGCGTGAAGGGTGCGTTGATCCGGTGCGGCTCGTCGCGGGCGATCGTGTGCGCGAAGACATGCGCCGAACCCGGCGTCGCCTTGAAGCCGCCCGTGCCCCAGCCGCAGTTGACATAAAGCCCCTTGACCGGCGTCTTCGCCAGGATCGGCGAGCGGTCCGGCGTCACATCGACGATGCCGCCCCAGGA
>CAMPIK010000443.1 GCA_946886325.1 uncultured Shinella sp. | reverse complement strand
CTGATGCTGCGTCTCGCCAAGGCGCTGACCGCACTCAGCGGGCGGCTTGCCGCAATCGAAACGGCGCTCGAGAGCCTGGCGGCCGCCCATGGTGCTCGTCCGCTGATGGCCCACACCCGCATGCAGCCTGCCATCGTAGTGACGGTCGGCGATCGCCTCGCCGCCTGGAAAGGTCCGGTCGCCGGCCACAGCAAACGTCTTTCGGCGCTTCTTGCCGATGGCCTGCCGGTGCAGTTCGGCGGAGCCGCCGGCACGCTGGATAAGCTGGGCGACAAGGCGGGCGCGGTGCGCGCGGCGCTGGCCCGCGAGCTTGGCCTTGCCGACCGGCCGCAATGGCAGGCACAGCGCGCGGTCGTGGCAGACATTGCGCATCTGCTCTCGCTCGTCACCGGAAGTCTCGGCAAGATCGGGCTGGACATCGCCCTGATGGCTGACCGCGGCGGCGAGATCGTGCTGTTGGGCGGCGGCGGGTCTTCGGCCATGCCGCACAAGCAGAACCCGGTCGCCGCCGAGATCCTGGTCACGCTCGCGCGCTTCAACGCGACGCTGATTGCCGGCATGCACCAGTCGCTGGTGCATGAGCAGGAACGCTCCGGCAGCGCCTGGACGCTCGAATGGCTGCTTCTGCCGCAGATGGTGGTCGCAACGGGTGCCGCGACGCGGACGGCGGCGGGCCTGCTGGAATCCGTCGTGTCCATGGGGCAGGACGCGCTTCATTCATAATTCCTAAGTTATGAAAATGCCCGATCTTTTTATTTTACATCACCGTTTCCTATGGCAATCTGGCAAAAGACAGATTGCGTTCACGGGAACGGAAGGCCGGGCGGAGACCGGCCGCAACGGGAGGAAGAGATGAGGAAATTTGCGATTGCCGCATTGGCGGCTGCGCTTTTGGGCGGCGTTGCCCATGCTGATACGATCAAGGTGGGCGTCGTCGGGCCGTTCTCCGGCCCCTTCGCGCTGCAGGGCAAGAACTTCAAGGCCGGCATCGATGCCTATATGGCGCTGAACGGCAACACGGTCGGCGACGACACGATCGAGATCATCTACCGCGACGTGCCGACGCCGGATCCCGCGCAGTCCAAGGCACTGTCGCAGGAACTCGTCGTCAAGGAAGGCGTGCAGTATCTGGCGGGCTATTATTTCACGCCGGATGCCATGGCCGCCACGCCGATGCTCGAGCAGGGCAACGTGCCGATGATCGTCATGAACGCCGCGACCTCGGCGATCGTCACCAAGAGCCCCTATGTGGTCCGCACCTCCTTCACCACCTGGCAGACCTCGACGCCGATCGCCAAGGTCGCCTTCGACGGCGGCGTGAAGAAGGTGATCTCGCTCGTCAGCGACTACGGTCCTGGTGTCGATGCGGAAGCCGCCTTCAAGGCCGGATTCGAGGCAGCCGGTGGCGAGGTCGTCGAGGCGATCCGCATGCCGCTCCAGACCAATGACTTCTCGCCGATCATGCAGCGCATCAAGGATTCGGGCGCCGAGGGCGTCTTCGCCTTCCTGCCGTCCGGCCCGACGACGCTCGGCTTCGTCAAGGCCTTCAACGAAAACGGTCTCAAGGATGCCGGCATCAAGTTCTTCGCGCCCGGCGACCTGACGCAGGAATCCGACCTGCCGGCGCTCGGCGAGGCGGCGGTCGGCCTCCAGACCACCTTCCACTACGCGGTCTCGCATGACTCGGCGGAGAACAAGAAATTCGTCGAGGCGGCCCAAAAGGCGATCGGCAATCCGGCGGAACTCTCCTTCCCAGCGGTCGGCGCCTATGACGGCATGCATGTCATCTACAAGATGATCGAGGCGACCGGCGGCGAGCAGGATGCGGCCAAGGCCGTCGAGGCCGTCAAGGGCCTGTCCTGGGAAAGCCCGCGCGGTCCGGTGTCGATCGACGCGGAAAGCCGCCACATCACGCAGAACATCTATCTGCGCGAAGTCGCCAAGGCCGAAGACGGCACCTATTACAACAAGGAAGTCCAGACCTTCGAGAAACAGGGCGATCCGGGCCTTTCGGCCATGAATAACGGCCGGGGACAGCGCCTCGCTCTTTCGTTTCGGCGGAGGGGCGAGGCGGCGGACGGGGGGCTTCGGCAGGCCTCGTCGTCCACGTCGTGTCGCCTCGGTCCATCCAATATGGAAGGGTCGAGGCCTCTGCCGCAGCGTTTCACCCCTCGATATGTGATCGCCCGACGCCTGGCCGGCAGGGCTTCTTGTTGCCTCGGCCGGAAAACGACATCAGGATAGGTTCATGCAAACGGTTCTCAGCATAGGTGTCGATGCCCTTGCCTATGGCATGGTGCTCTTCGTCATCTCCATCGGCCTTTCGGTCACGATGGGGCTGATGCGGGTCGTCAACCTGGCGCATGGCGCCTTCGCGATGATCGGCGGCTACATCGCCTCCTATGCCGCGCGCGACATGGGGCTTGCTTATGCATTTGCCGTCATGCTCGCCATCGTCGGCACGATCATCATCGCGATCCCGATCGAGCGGCTGCTCTACAGGCGGATCTATGGCCAGCCGGAACTGACGCAGGTGCTGATGACGATCGGCATCACCTTCTGCATCATCGGCATCGCCAACTATGTCTTCGGCCCGACGCTGAAGACCATTCCGACACCGGACGCGCTTCGCGAATCCGTCAGCCTCGGCTTTCGCACCGTCTCCGCGCACCGCCTGTTCGTCATCGCCTGCGGCGTCACTGTAGCCATCGGCCTCTGGTATTTCATCGAGCGCACGGCCTTCGGCGTGAAGCTGCGCGCGGCCGTCGACAATGCCGCAATGGCGGCCGCCCTGGGGGTGAAGACGCAGGTCGTCTATGCCGTCAGCTTCGCCGTCGCCGTCGGGCTTGCCGCCTTCGGCGGGGTCGTCGGGGCGGAGCTGCTGCCGATCGAACCCTATTATGCGCTGCGCTACATGGTGACCTTCCTGGTCGTCGTCTCGGTCGGTGGCGCCGGCTCCATTCCCGGTGCGCTTGCGGCCTGCCTGCTGCTCGGCGCGATCGACACGACGGGGCGATATCTCATGCCGGAATTCGGCGAATTCTTCTTCTACCTCGCGGTCATAGCCATCGTCTGGCTGTTCCCGCGTGGTCTGGCCGGGCGGGCGAAATAATGGCGCTTCTTGTCAACAGCGGAACCGTGGACACACGCGGCGACCTGCGTGCACGCCTGACGCGCGACGCAATCGGCGTTGCCGTCATAATCGCCGTCGCGATTGCCGGCTATTTTCTC
>CAMPIK010000442.1 GCA_946886325.1 uncultured Shinella sp. | reverse complement strand
GGTCATTTCCGTTGCCGTCTCAGCAGCGCCCGATGCGGGTGCCGTCTCGCTGCCCTCTGCCGTTGCTGCCGCATCCGGCGAGGCCTCGGTGGTCGTTGCCGGTGCCTCCATCGTGCTCGCGGCGGCCTCGGTGATGCGGCCGTCCGTATAGGGCGTGTAGGGGCGGTTCTTCTCCAGGAAGTCTGCGACCACAAGTTCGAGGCTCGGACCGTAGTCGTAAGCGTTCATGCCGCCGGATGCGAAGATCGAATAGCCATCGCCGCCCCCGCGCATATAATTGTTCGAGACGACGCCGTAGACCTTCTCCGGATCGAGCGGCACGAATCCGTCGCCATCCTTGACTTCGGCCGTAACGATGCGGCTCCCGGCGGGCTGAGACTTGTCGAAGCTGTATTTCATGCCGGCGACCTGCGGAAAGCGGCCGGCGCCTTCATCGATCTCGCTCAGTCCGTTTTCAAGCGCGGCCAGAACGTCCGAACCCTTGAGCTGGAAGGTTGCGACCGAGTTCTGGAACGGCAGGACCGTCAGCACTTCGCCCATCGTCACGACACCCTGGTCGATCGAGGCACGCAGGCCGCCGCCGTTCTGGATGGCGATCTGAATACCCTGGGATGCCGTGCGCTCAAGAATGGCATCGGCAACGAGATTGCCCATCGAGCATTCCTGGGCCCGGCAGGTTTCGCGCGAACCGTCGATGATGGCCGTCGATTCGGAGATTTCCTTCTGCTTCAGCTCCTCGATCGGCGCGCCCAGTTCGGCGACGCGGGTCTTGAAGCCTTCGTCCGGCGTCACGGACGAGTCGAGCAGCTTCGGTGCGCCGCTGGTCGATACCACCTTGCCGGCATCGTCGAAGACGACCTTCAGGTCGCCGAGATACTTCGAATAGGCATAGGCCTGCACGATCGGCACATCGACGCCGGCCGGGTTCTTGATATTGGTCGGGTAGGGGCCGGCAGCCTTCTCGTCGGTGCTCGACAGCAGCGTGTGGCTGTGTCCGCCGACGATCACGTCGATGCCATCGACGGCAGCGGCGATTTCCTGGTCGCGCTTGTAGCCGACATGGGAGAGCAGGATGATCTTGTTGACACCCTCGGCCTCGATGGTCGGGATCACGCCCTTGAGATAGGTGATCTCGTCTTCGAAGAAGACGCTCTTGCCGGGAGAGGAGGTTTCGTCCGTATCGGTCGCGAGCACCGAGACGACACCGATCTTCTGGCCGCCGATCTCCTTGACGATATAGCCCGGAATGCGGTTGGCGATCGGCGTGTCGGCGCCGGCCACGGTGTTGCCGGAGATGATCGGGAACTTCGCCTTGTCGAGGAACTTCGCCAGTTCCTCCGGTCCGTCGTCGAACTCGTGGTTGCCGACGGCCATCGCATCGAAGCCGATGCCGTTCATGAACTCGGCGACCGCCTCGCTCTTGTAGGTCGTATAGAAGAGCGAACCCTGGAACTGGTCGCCGGCATCGAGCACGAGCACGTTGGCGCCGGCATCCGTCAGTTCCTTGCGGCGCATGTCGATCGCGGTTTTCACGCGCGCAATGCCGCCGAAGCACTCGTTCGCCGTCTCGTCCTCGGCCGAGCAGGTGGAATCGTATTTGTTGATCGATTCGATGCGGGAATGCAGGTCGTTGATATGCAGGATGTTCAGTTCATAGTCGGCAAAGGCCGAGCCCCCGGATAAGGCAAGAATGGAAAGGGCGAGCAGGCCCGTTCGAACGGTCGTCATGATCTGGTTCTCCTGTTTTCTGTTCCCTGGCGGGGTCCTTCGATAGGGACCCGTCCTAGCGGGACTGTATGACAGTCATGCTGGGGCGATGTTTTCATCAGATGCCGGGAACTGCAAGCGGAAACGGCGCGCAAACGGCCTGGTGCGGCGATGCCCCGAATCAAAAAAGCCTCCGGCGAACCGAAGGCTTTTTTGGCATTCCGTGTGAAAAGGATCAGACCTGTCGTGCCAGCGAAAACTGTGCGTTGGAGTCCGTCGTGCAGTTGAGCTGACCCTGGCTGACCAGCGCACAATTGACCTTGGACTGCGTGTTGCGCACGAGCGAGGTCATGTTGATCTCGACCAGCGTCGGCGACAGGCTCGTATAGGTGCCCGATGCGAGCAGCGTGTTGGTATCCGTCGAGCGCGTGGTGAACGTGCCGCCGGCAAAGGTGGAGACGATGCCGTTCGGGTCGACCCAGCTTCCTTCGACGCCCTGCGGCTGCTGCACGACCGGCAATTGGCGCGGTGCGCGATCGGTCTGGCAGGAAGCAAGGCCCGCGGCGGCGGCAGCGAGCGCCAGAAGGGTCAACGGTTTCATGGATGTCTCCCACAGTCTCGGCAAAGCCGAATTCCAGTATCGCCAAACCATGCCGTGAACATTGGGCGAAAGCAAGCCGCGCGGCGGCGAAGGTCATGTTTTCCATGACAAATGAAAAGCCCGGCGCTCAAAAAGCACCGGGCTTGCAACTTCGGCCAGGTCACCGGCAGGCGCGTTCTCAGCGAACGAGGATGTTCCGGAACTGCCACGGATCCTTCGTGTCGAGGTCTTCCGGGAAGAGGCCGGGACGACCGTCGAGCGGGGTCCAGTCGGTATAGTGACCTTCGACCGGGCCGAGATAGGGAAGCTGAACCTCGAGGCAGCGCTTGTAGTCCATCTCGTCGGCCTCGACGATGCCGGCCTTCGGGTTTTCGAGCGCCCAGACCATGCCGGCGAGAACGGCGGATGTCACCTGCAGGCCGGTGGCGTTCTGGTAGGGGGCGATGCGGCGGGTTTCCTCCAGCGACAGGCGCGAACCGTACCAGTAGGCGTTCTTGTCGTGGCCGTAGAGCAGCACGCCAAGTTCATCGACGCCGTCCACCAGTTCGTTCTCGTCGAGCACGTGCAGAACCGGCTGCTGGTTGCCGCCGTTGCCGAACATCTCGTGCAGCGAAAGCACGGCGTCGTTTGCCGGATGATAGGCATAGTGGCAGGTCGGGCGATAGGTGACGTCGCCGTCCTTGTCGCGCACGGTGAAGAAGTCGGCGATCGAGATCGATTCGTTGTGCGTGACGAGGAAGCCGTATTGCGGGCCGGGCGTCGGGCACCAGGTGCGCACGCGCGTGTTGGCGCCGGGCTGTTCGAGGAAGATCGCCGCCTTGCTGCCTTGCTTCTGCTTCCTGGCGTTCTTCGGCATCCACTTCTCGTGCGTGCCCCAGCCGAGCTCGGCCGGCTGCAGCCCCTCCGAGATGAAGCCTTCCACCGACCAGGTGTTCC
>CAMPIK010000441.1 GCA_946886325.1 uncultured Shinella sp. | reverse complement strand
GTTCCTGGAAGACGTGCGCATCAGCACCAATGTCCGGCTTTTCGAGGACAGACGGGCGCTCGGCACCCGTGTTTCCAGCGCCGTGCGCAATGCGGTGCTCGGCGAGGGACGCGTCTGGCTCGACAGCGCCTTCGTCGTCAACGACTGGTACATCTCGGCTTATGAGCCGATCGCCGACAGCTTTGGCAACCGGGTCGGCATGCTCTATGTCGGCTTCCTCGAGGCGCCGTTCAGCCGGGCGAAATACGAGACGCTGCTGACGATCCTCATCGCCTTCGTGGTCGTCACCGCCGTCAGCGTGCCGATCTTCCTGCGCTGGGCGCGCGGCATCTTCAAGCCGCTCGAACGCATGACCGACACGATCGCCAGGGTGGAAGACGGCGACCTCGGCGCCCGTACGGCCCTGCCGCCGGCGGAGGACGAGATCGGCCTCGTCGCCCATCACCTCGACCACCTGCTCGACCTGATCCAGCAGCGCGACCGGGAGCTTCGCGCCTGGAACGAGGAATTGAATATCCGCGTCGAGCAGCGCACCCACGAACTGATGCTCGCCAACCGCAAGCTGGAAGCGACGACGAAGCAGCTCATCATGTCGGAAAAGCTCGCGGCGATCGGCGAGATCACGGCCGGCGTGGCGCATGAGATCAACAATCCGATCGCCGTCATCCAGGGCAATCTCGATGTGGTGCGCAGTGTGCTTGGCGAGCATACCGAAGGCGTGAAGACGGAGATCCGGCTGATCGACGAACAGATCCACCGCATCAGCCAGATCGTGACCAAGCTTCTGCAATTCGCCCGGCCGGAGGAATATGCCGGCTATGTCGATCGGCATCTCGCTGCGGAGGTCGTCTCGGATTGCCTGCCTCTCGTCCAGCACCTGCTCAACAAGGCGGATGTCCGCGTTGCGCGTCGGGATACGGCGTCGCGGCTCGTGCTGATGAACCGGACGGAGCTTCAGCAGGTACTCGTCAATCTCATCGTCAATGCCCTGCATGCCATGCCGGAGGGCGGAGAACTGACGGTCGAAACGCGCGATATCGACCGCGAAGGCAAGCCCGGCGTCCAGATCACCGTCGCCGATACCGGCATCGGCATGGCGCCCGATCTCGTCGCGCGTATCTTCGATCCGTTCTTCACGACCAAGCGTCAGCAGGGCACCGGCCTCGGCCTGTCGATCAGCCAGACGCTGATATCCCGCCAGGGCGGTTCGCTGTCGGTGGAGAGCGCGCCGGGCGCCGGCACGACCTTCATGATCTGGCTGCCGGAAGCAAGCTGATGCCGCAGTGCAAAGGACATTCTGTCCGCCGAGGGTGAGACAATTTGTCCATGCCTGCCGATCCCGCATCCGCAACCTGTTGATAAAAAACACTTTCACCAACTGGCATGTCGATTGCTCCTTCTGTCCCCTGCGGGAGGAGCGGATATGGGATCGGTGCCGTTTTCGCGGTGCACGCCCTTCTCCCCGGATCATTGGGACAGCCACCGGCAAGAGGGTGGCACGGAGGAGATTACATGTCCGTATCGACAGAAACCTTTACCGGCGGGGGCGGCATCGGCCTTCTCGACCGCGAACGAATCATTGCGAAACCCGGCTTCAACCGCTGGCTCGTGCCGCCGGCAGCGCTGGCCATCCATCTCTGTATCGGCATGGCCTATGGCTTCAGCGTGTTCTGGCTGCCGCTGTCGCGCGCGGTCGGCGTGACGGCACCGGTCGCCTGCGAAGGCATGACGCTTGCCGGCGCGCTCTTCACCACAAGCTGCGACTGGCGTGTGTCGGACCTCGGCTGGATCTACACCCTCTTCTTCGTGCTTCTCGGCTGCGCGGCCGCGATCTGGGGCGGCTGGCTTGAAAAGGCCGGTCCGCGCAAGGCCGGTTTCGTCTCGGCGCTCTGCTGGTGCGGCGGTATCGTCGTCGCGGCGATCGGCGTGATGACGCACCAGCTTTGGCTGATGTGGCTCGGCGCCGGCGTGATCGGCGGCATCGGCCTCGGGCTCGGCTATATCTCGCCGGTCTCGACGCTCATCAAGTGGTTCCCGGACCGTCGCGGCATGGCGACCGGCATGGCGATCATGGGCTTCGGCGGCGGCGCGATGATCGGTGCTCCGCTGGCCGACATGCTGATGAACACGTTCAAGACCGAAACCTCGGTCGGCGTCTGGCAGACCTTCATCGTCATGGCGGCGATCTATCTGGTCTTCATGATGGGCGGCGCTTTCAGCTACCGCATTCCGCCGGCAGGCTGGCGTCCGGAAGGCTGGACACCGCCGGCTGCCAAGAGCCAGATGATCACCACCAAACACGTGCACCTGCGCGATGCGCACAAGACCGCGCAGTTCTGGCTGATCTGGGCTGTGCTCTGCCTCAATGTCTCGGCCGGCATCGGCGTGATCGGCATGGCCTCGCCCATGCTGCAGGAAATCTTCGCCGGTTCGCTGCTCGGCCTGCCGGAGCTCCGCTTCTCCGACCTGAACAAGGAACAACTGACGGCGATCGCGGCGATTGCAGCCGGCTTTACCGGCCTTCTCTCGCTCTTCAACATCGGCGGCCGCTTCTTCTGGGCCTCGCTGTCGGACAAGATCGGCCGCAAGAACACCTACTACGCCTTCTTCCTGCTCGGCATCGTGCTCTATGCCTCGGCGCCCTGGGCGGCGAGCATCGGCTCGAAGGTCTACTTCGTGCTCGCTTTCGGCATCATCCTGTCGATGTATGGCGGCGGCTTCGCGACGATCCCGGCCTATCTCGCCGACATCTTCGGCACGCAGTTCGTGGGCGCGATCCACGGCCGCCTGCTGACGGCCTGGGCAACGGCCGGCATCATCGGCCCGGTCGTGGTCAACTACATCCGCGAGGCGCAGATCGCGGCCGGCGTGCCGCGCGCGCAGGTCTATGACTATACGATGTATATCCTGGCCGGCATGCTGGCTCTCGGCTTCGTCGCCAACTTCTTCATCAAGCCGCTTTCGGACAAGTGGTACATGAAGGACGAGGAAGTCGCGGCCCTTCAGGCGAAGACGAAGGCCTCCGACAGCGGGCCGAGCGGCTCTTTCGGCATCGGCACCGGTGGCTTCGACGGCAAGGCGCTGGCCGCCTGGGCCGTGGTCGGCATCCCGATCCTCTGGGGCGTCTGGATCACGCTGCAGAAGACCTTCGTGCTCTTCGGCTGAGAAAAGCACAGTTGAAAAACGAGGTAGGCGGCCCATCGGCCGCCTTCACTTTTTCCAAGGCATTCGAAAGATCAGAATT
>CAMPIK010000440.1 GCA_946886325.1 uncultured Shinella sp. | reverse complement strand
ATGACGGTCTCGCCATCCGCTCCGCCACCAAGGCGACGGAGAAGCTGATTGCGGCGGCGACCAACCTCAAGGTCATCGGCCGCGCCGGCATCGGCGTCGACAATGTCGACATTCCGGCCGC
The DNA here is from genome assembly GCA_946886325.1 of uncultured Shinella sp. The sequence continues at coordinate 3,129 of CAMPIK010000440.1, read as the reverse complement.
CTCGCGCCGCGGCATCATCGTCATGAACACGCCCTTCGGCAACTCGATCACGACGGCAGAGCACGCCATCGCGCTGATGTTCGCCGTCGCCCGGCAACTGCCCGCCGCCGACACCTCGACCCAGGCCGGCAAGTGGGAGAAGTCGAAGTTCATGGGCGTCGAGATCACCGGCAAGACGCTCGGCGTCATCGGCGCCGGCAATATCGGCTCCATCGTCTGCGCGCGCGCCATCGGGCTGAAGATGCATGTCATCGCCTATGACCCGTTCCTGTCGAAGGAGCGGGCCGAGGAGATGGGCGTCAAGAAGGTGGAACTCGACGAACTCTTCGCAGCCGCCGACTTCATCACCATGCATGTGCCGCTGACCGACAAGACGCGCAACATCATCGATGCCGCGGCGATCGCCAAGATGAAGGACGGCGTGCGCATCGTGAACTGCGCCCGCGGCGGTCTCGTCGTCGAGGCCGATCTCGCCGAGGCGCTGAAGTCCGGAAAGGTCGCCGGCGCCGGCTTCGACGTCTTCGAGGTCGAGCCTGCCACCGAGAGCCCGCTCTTCGGCCTGCCGAACGTCGTCTGCACGCCGCATCTCGGCGCCTCGACGACGGAAGCGCAGGAGAATGTTGCGCTCCAGGTCGCCGAGCAGATGTCGGATTACCTGATGCGCGGTGCGGTCTCGAACGCCATCAACATGCCGTCGATCACGGCGGAAGAGGCGCCGATCCTGAAGCCCTTCATCCGGCTTGCCGACGTGCTCGGCGCCTTCGTCGGCCAGGTGACGGAAAGCGCGATCAAGGAAATCGAGATCCTCTACGACGGCTCGACGGCGGCGATGAACACCAAGGCGCTGACGAGCGCTGCGCTGGCGGGCCTGATCCGCTCGCAGGTGTCGGATGTCAACATGGTCTCGGCGCCGATCATGATCAAGGAGAAGGGCATCATCCTCTCCGAGGTCAAGCGCGACAAGTCGGGCGTCTTCGACGGCTATATCCGCCTGACGGTGAAGACGGCCAACCAGACCCGCTCGATCGCCGGCACGGTGTTCTCGGACGGCAAGCCGCGCTTCATCCAGATCAAGGGCATCAACCTCGACGCCGATGTCGGCAACCACATGGTCTATCTCACCAATACCGACGTTCCCGGCATGATCGGTTTCATCGGCACGACGCTCGGCGAGGCCGGCGTCAACATCGCCAACTTCCAGCTCGGCCGCGACAAGCAGGGTGGCGATGCCATCGCGCTGCTCTATGTCGACGGGCCGATCGGCGATGACGTGCTCGCCAAGCTGACCGCCCATCCGGCGGTGCGTCAGGCAAAGTCGCTGGTCTTCAACGTCGACTGATCCATCGTCCTCCCGGGACAAACGCGAAGGCCCACCGGGACACCGCCGGCGGGCCTTCTCCGTTTCTTGGAGATCAAGTCTTCGGACGGCCCCATTCCGCGATGGCAATGCCGCCGAGAACCAGCAGCAGGGCGGCGAGATGGAAGAGGTGGAACGTCTCGTTGATAAGGACGACGGAAAGCAGGGTGCCGAAAACCGGGATGGCGTTGATGAAGAGGCCCGCCCGGTTCGGCCCGATCATCTCGACGCCGCGCACCCAGAGCACCTGCGAGGCGATCGACGGGAACACGGCGGCATAGAGCACGATGGCCCAGCCGGTGGTGTCCGGAACGATCGTCGCGCCCGACGCATATTCCCAATAGGTTAGCGGCAGCGAACTGACGAGGGCGGCGAAGGCGGGAATGGCGATGAAGCTCTGCCAGTGCATCTCCGGCTTCCAGCGCAGCGACACGGTATAGCTCGCATAGACGAGACAGGCGATGAGGATGAGCGCGTCGCCGAAATTGAATTCCAGTTCCAGGAGGGCCGAAAACTCCCCGTGCGCCGCCGTCACCAGAACGCCCAGGAGCGTCACGATGAAGCCGACGATCTGCGCCGGTGAGGCCGGGATGCGGAACAGCAGGAAGTTCAAGACGAAGATGACCATCGGAATGCCCGCCTGCTCGATGACGGCGTTGATGGCGCTGGTATATTGCAGGGCCGAATAGAGAAGCACGTTGAAGAGCGTGAAGCCGAAGGCGCCGTAGAAGGCGAGTTTCGGCCAATGCTTGCGGATAATGGCCCAGTCGCGCCGGATCTGCGGCGTCATGAACGCAAGAATGACGCAAAGCGCGAATACCCAGCGCAGACTGGTCAGCAGCATCGGGCTGATATGGCCGACCGCCATCTTGCCGGCAACGGAGTTGCCGCCCCAGAAGAGCGCGGTGACGGACAGGTAGACATAGGCCTTGCTGGTGGCATTCATCGGTCGGGAGGATCCTGGACGCGGCGGTTGTCGCGCTGACATAGGGCGGGATGCCCGGACTGTCACGGAAGCAAGGCGACTCGCCCCGTTTCGGCCCCTTGGCTATAGGCGACTGCCGGGAGCCTGACCACCCGTCACATTTGGCAATAACAGGGTCGCTTTCCAAAAAACAAACCAGTATAGATGCGCGGGTTTGTGACAGGATAAGCGCGCATTGCGCGGCAAAACAGGAAAGACGAAATGACGAATGTCGTTGTGATCGGTTCGCAGTGGGGCGACGAAGGAAAGGGCAAGATTGTCGATTGGCTCTCCGAGCGTGCCGACATCGTGGTCCGGTTCCAGGGCGGCCACAATGCCGGTCATACGCTCGTCATCGACGGCACGAGCTACAAACTCTCGCTGCTGCCGTCTGGCGTCGTGCGCCCCGGCAAGATGGCGGTCATCGGCAATGGCGTCGTCATCGATCCGCATGCGCTGCTTGCCGAAATCGAGAAGCTGGCGGGGCAGGGCGTGACGATCACGCCGGAGAACCTGCGCGTCGCCGACAACGCGACCCTGATCCTGTCGCTGCACCGGGAACTGGACGGTATCCGCGAGGATGCGGCCGCATCCACCAACAGCGGCGTCAAGATCGGCACGACCCGCCGCGGCATCGGCCCGGCTTACGAAGACAAGGTCGGCCGCCGCGCGATCCGCGTGATGGACCTCGCCGATCTCGAAACGCTGGCCGCGAAGGTCGACCGGCTGCTGGCGCACCACAATGCGCTGCGTCGCGGTCTCGGCGAAAGCGAAATCAGCCACGCGGCGATCATGGAGGAACTCACCT
>CAMPIK010000439.1 GCA_946886325.1 uncultured Shinella sp. | reverse complement strand
TCCGGCCGTCATTGCGCCCTGTTGAAGGCGTCGCTGATGGCGGTGAACACCCGGACCATCGCCTGCGCGCCCCCGGCCGCGATGTAGAAGTCGCCGGCCGGCAGATAGACGACCTGGCCCTTCTTCCAGGCGGTGGTCTCGGCAACGAGCGCGTTGTCGAGCGTCGCCCGCGCATTCTGGTCTTCGGAGCCGATGGCCGCCGCCCGGTCGACGACGATCAGCCAATCAGGGTCGGCCTCGCGGATGAACTCGAAGGATATTGCCTCGCCATGGGTGGCGGCTTCCACATCCCCGACGGCGGCGGGAAGGTCGAGCGAGCGGTGCAGCCAGCCGAAGCGCGAGCCGGGGCCATAGGCGGTGACCTTGGGGCCGCTGGTCATGACGATCAACGCCTTGCCCTTGCCCGCGACAGCGTTCTTCGCCGCAGCCAGCGCATCGTCCAGTTCCCTCGTTGCCGCTTGAGCGGCGTCCTCGCGGCCGAACAGGCGGCCGTAGTCGGCGATGCGCAGGCGCGCCTGCGTGAGCAGGTCGTCGCCGTCCATCGTCATGTCGATCGTCGGGGCGACCCGGCTCGTCGCCTCGACCTTGGTCGACGACCGGCCGCCGAGGATGATCAGGTCGGGCGCAAGCGCGCTCAGCGCCTCGAGATCCGGCTCGAAGATATCGCCGACCGATTCGGCGTCAGCCTTCAGCCGCTGCAGTTCCGGGAGATAGAGCTTGGAGGGAAGGCCGGCAATCGGCACGCCGAGTTTCGACAGGGTGTCGACGGCGGCGATGTCGAAGACGGCGACGGTCCCGACCGGGGTTGTCACGCTGCGCGGACCAGTGGCGGTGGTGATCTCAACCTCGGCGGCCATGGCCACGCCCGCCGACAGCAGCATCGAAAAGCCGACAAGCGCCCTCAGACAGTTAAACATTCACGTCTCCAGTCGAAATTTCCCGCCATGAGAGGCTGCCCGGATCCTCCCGGAAGGCGAAGCGCAGCAAATGGCTCTCGATGACCGACTTCGTCTGTTCGAGATCGTCCGACGTCCCTGAGGTCACCTCTATATGCAGGCCGTCTTCATTCGCTGTCAGCGCCGCGATACCGCAGGAGAACCGGCATTCGCCTGATGTGTCGCCCTCGACGACCTCCACCTTGTGCGCGAAGTGCCGGCACAGTTGCTGCATGTATTTTCGGCCGTTCGGCGTGGCGAAGCGGGCAAAGGCTTGCACGGCGTCCTCCTTTTCATTTCTGTCGACCCGGCGGCCGGACTTTCGCCCGCCGGGTCGCCTTGTTCAGAATGTCGCCTTGACGCTCAGGAGGAAGGAGCGGCCCGGCTGGTAGAGCGGCGTCACCGTGCCGAATTCCTGGCCGTAGGTCGCGCGATCCGAATAGAGCTCGTCGAAGATGTTGTTCACCTCGGCGCGCAGCGTCAGGTTCTGGTGCGTCGGCGGCTTGTATTCGACGAAGGCGTTGGCGACTTCGTAGGCCTTGTAGGGCCGGCTTCCGGCCGGAACTTCCTCATATCTCGGCGCGAACTCGACGTCGCCGCCGACCGTCAGGCCCCAGTCGGCGAAGGTATGCCCGGCCGAGATGGTGATGATTTCGCCGACCGGCGTCGTCAGATAGGTGCCGCTGTCGGAATCGGCCGGCAGGCCGTCGATCGTCGTGTCGATATTGGCATATTTCACGCGAACGAAGCTGTTGGCCCATTCGTAGCCGACGCCGATCTCGTAGCCGTCGGACACCACGTCGCGCGCGTTGTAGGCGGTGGAATAGCGAGCATAGCGCGCATTGTCGATGTCGCTGCGGAAGATCGAGCCTTCCACCTTGAAGCCCTCGTAGCGCGCCTCGAGGCCGACGATGTAGTTGTCGGCGGTGGCAGGCCGCGGGTTCGGGCTGTAGTCCCAGCCGGGGTTCATGATGAAGTTTTCGGCCAGCGGAATGCCGGACCAGACATGCGAATAGCCGGCCTTGGCCGTCAGGAAGTCGGGCAGCAGGTCGTATTCCGCCGACACGTTGCCGCTGAGGCCCGCATTGTCCCACTCCTGGCCGGTGGTGCCGGTGAACCACTGCTGATCGACACGGCCGCCGAAGGAGACGCGGGTGCGATCGAAGGGTTCGAGCCGGGCCTGCGCATAGGCGCCGAGGTTGCGCGCTTTCTCGGTCGCGTCGCCGTAACGGTCTAGGAGTTCGGCCTCGTCATCATAGAAGTCGATGCCGGTCGTCACGCTGCCGAGGTCGAAGCTGAAGCGGTTTTCGGCCTTGCCGTTGAAGCTCGAGGTGATGCCCGTCACCGGATAGTCGCCGTAGAGCGTTCCCGGCGGCTGGAACACCGTCGTTCCCACTTCGCTGCGGCTGTAGGCGAGCACCAGTTTCGGGTCCCACCAGCCTTCCGGCGTGGCGTCGGTGTAGGTGAAGACGGTGTTGTTGCGGGTGAGCGTGTAGTCACGCACCGTCGGTTCCCACGGCGGCCGGCCCTCGATGAAGCCGATATTGGCGCGGTAGGGCCGCGGCGCGTCGTCGTTGACGGCCTCGTGGCTGATCTCGACGCGGTCGCCGCTGTCGAACTCGTAGGCCGCCTTGCCGAGGCCGCTCAGGATATTGGTGCGCGTGCCGGGAACCTCGTTGCCATCGCCGTCGGAGAAGCGGTCGCCCTTTCCGAAGTTCAGGTAGCCGAGATATTCGAAGCCCTCCCGGATGCCATAGGCGGAAACGCCGGTGGTGAAGGTCCGGCTGTTGGTGTTGTAGGTCGAGGTGACGAAGCCGCCGAAATCCTTGCCATCCAGCAGGTCGCGGGCATCCTTCGTCTCATAGGCGATCGAGCCGGCGAGCGCGCCCGGCCCGGCATCGGCCGGCGCCACGCCCTCGTCGACGCTGACCGCCTTCAGAAGCGCCGGATCGATCAGGTTGGTGGCATTGTGGTGGAACACCTTGTTGTTCTGCCGGCTGCCGTCGACGGTGACCGCGAGGTTCGTCTCCTCGATGCCGTTGACGAAAAGCTTCTGCGACATCGGCACGGAACTACCGACCTTGATGCCGGGCTCGTCGCGGAAGACATCCTGGAGATCACTCGGATTGATGCGCTCGAGGTCCTCGGCCGTGACGTTGACTTCGCCGACATCGCCCTCGCCGACGCGGTCGCCCGCGACCGTGATCGGCTGCAAGGCCGTGGAGCCATCTTCGACCGCGCCGGTGACGACGCTGCGGTCCGGCACCATCGATACAAGCGCCGTGCCCTCGGGGCTGATCGAGAAGGTAGCGTCGGTGCCGGCCAGCAGGCGGGCG
>CAMPIK010000438.1 GCA_946886325.1 uncultured Shinella sp. | reverse complement strand
GAGTTCGTGGGCGGCGTCCGGCGCAACGCGCTGCTGTATCGTCATTGGTCTCACTCCCTTGGACATTTTTTCAATCGGCGCGGGCGGACGGGGCAAGGCGGATTGCCACCTCGGTTTCCCACTGCGCGGGATCGGGCACGAGCTGTTCATCCGTGCGGTATATTTCGAGCCGGCAGGCGAAGCGGTCGCCGCTCGCGGTCTGCTCCATGTCCCAGGTCAGCCCGCGCTCTTTGGCCCAGCCGACGAGCACGGCGTTGACATCCAGCAGATCGCCATAGGGACCACGATAGACCGTGCTGGCATAGCGGCCCGCCGGCAGCAGACCGGCCACGAGGTCGTCTTCCACCATCACGAGCCGCTCCGTCGGTACGCCGAACTCCATTTCGAAACCGCGCTCCATGTCGATCCTGATGTAGCGAAAGAAGGGTGGGCCGGCTGCGGGAATTCCATGCTGCTGGAGCCATGTGTAGACCGCATCGTGGGCGGTCGGACCGACCTCTCCCAGCGTGTGCGGCAGCACATCGCGCTTCACGGCGACATAGGGAACCGCATCCCGCTCCACGATCCTCGGCAGTGTCAGCATGTCGCTCTCCCTGTCACAGGCAACCGGCCAGATCAGTTGCGCTTCGTCTCGTCGCCACCAGCCTGCAATTCCTTGAGATAGGCATCCAGCCTGTCGAAACTCGCTTCCCAGAAGCGGCGATAATCGTTCATCCATCCGTCGATTTCCTTCAGCGGAGCGGCTTCCAGCCGGCAGGGACGCCATTGGGCCGAGCGGCCGCGCGTGATGAGGCCCGCGCCCTCCAGCACCTTCAAATGTTTCGACACGGCCGGCAGGCTGATCGAAAAAGGTTCGGCCAACTCGTTGACCGTCGCCTCGCCCTCCGACAAGCGCGCGAGAATGGCGCGGCGCGTCGGGTCTGCAAGGGCGGCGAAGGTCGTGCTGAGCGGGTCGGTCTGCATGTATTTATCCGATAGGTTAATTAACTTAACGGCTAAATACAGACTCCAATGGACGGAGTCAACCCTATCTGAGGCCTTAGGCTTGCGGTGCCGCCGGCGCGACCTCGGCCCGCATGCGTTCGAGATCCCGGCGCGGCGGTCGGTCGTAGAGCCGGACATGGTCGCGGCTGAACTGCGAGGGGCTTTCGTAGCCGACGCGGAAACCCGCCTCGGCCGCCGTCAGGCCCTCGGCCACCATCAGGCGGCGCGCCTCCTGCATGCGGATGCGCGTGCGAAATTGCAGCGGGCTCATCGCCGTCGCCGCCCGGAAATGGTCGTGGAAGGTCGAGGCGCTCATGCCGGCAATGCGGGCCAGATCCTCGATCGTTGTCGGCTCGGCATAGTTCCGACGCAGATGATCGACCGCGCGGCCGATCCGGCCGAGATGGCTTTCCCCGGTCGCGATCTGCCGCAGCACCGCACTTTGCGGGCCGGTCAGCAGGCGGTAGAGGATTTCCCGCTCGATGAGCGGCGCCATGACCGCAATGTCCTCCGGATGATCCAGCAAGCGCAGGAGGCGGACGCAGGCATCCAGAACCTCCGGCGTCGCCGTCTGGACGCTTGCGGCAAAGCGCGGCGGCGGCTCGGGCGCGGCCGCCCGGGGCAGCGACAGCAGAAGGTCGGCGAGCACCGTACGGTCGATATCGAACTTCAGGGAGAGATAGGGGACATCGCGTGATGCCTCGATCACCGCGCCGATCACCGGCAGGTCCATGCCGACCGCCAGGCCGTCGCCTGCCGCATAAATCACGTCCCGGTCGCCGATGCGCGCGCGTTTCCGGCCGCTGACCACAAGGCAGTAGGACGGGTCGTAGAGCGTATGAAGCGGCTCGGTCACCGCATTCGAGCGAATGAGCGACAGTTGCGGGATGGCGGTCGGGACAATGCCCTCGCGATCCGCACGGCCGGCGATGCGCTGAAGCAGTTCGCGTTGCTTTTCCATGGGCAAAGCATTGCCTGAAACGGCGGTCCTGCCAAGCGGCGAAATCTGCCAGCCGGAGGATCGTGCAAGAATTCCGGATGAGCGTTCTACCGCTTCCGTTATCTCGCGCCCATCCTGACCTCGTTGCGGCACGCCAAGGCCGGCCGCCAGACGACGGAAAGGACAAGACATGAGACCATTATCGGACAAGGTGATCCTCGTCACGGGTGCCAGCAGCGGTATCGGGGCAGGGGTCGTGCGGGAACTCGGCCGGGCCGGTGCGAAGCTGGTGATCGGCGCCCGGCGCACCGACCGGCTTGAGGCGCTGAAGGCGGAGATCGAGGGCGAGGGTGGCACGGTCGCCGTGCGGGCGCTCGACGTCACCGACCGTGCCAGCGTCGGGGCTTTCGCGGCGTCCGCAATGGCTGAGTTCGGCCGCATCGACGTGCTTGTCAACAATGCCGGCATCATGCCGCTGTCGAACCTCAATGTCCTGAAGATCGACGAATGGGACCGGATGATCGACGTCAACATTCGCGGCGTGCTTCACGGCATCGCGGCCGTGCTGCCGGTGATGGAAGCGCAGGGCGAGGGGCAGATCATCAATGTCTCCTCGGTCGGCGGCCTTCGCGTCGTCCCGAGTGCTGCCGTCTACTGCGCGACGAAATATGCGGTACGGGCGATCTCCGATGGCCTTCGCCAGGAGCACGGGAATATCCGCGTCACCTGCGTCTATCCGGGTGTCGTCGAATCCGAGCTTGCCGACAGCATCACCGATCCGGCCGCAGCCGAGGCGATGGAGGCGTTCCGCGCCAACGCCCTGAAACCCGAGGCGATCGCGAAGGCGATCCGCCATGTCATCGAACAGCCGGCCGGGGTCGACACCAGCGAGATCGTCGTGCGCCCCATCGGCGGCTTCTAACAAGGAGAAGCAAAATGAACATGCGTCCTTTGGCGACGATCGTCGCCTCAACCCTTCTCTCCGTCTCCGCCACCCCAGTCCTGGCCGATACCGTGGAAGAGCGCAGCCAGCGCGGCGGTGCCGTCGTGCTGAAGCTCAACAACGGCGTGCCGCAGCAGACGCTGGAGCGGATGCGCGAGGAGTTTCCCTTCCTCGCCGAGGCGACGGAAGCCTATGCGCTGGGCGATGTCTGGTCGCGGCCGGGCCTCGACGACCGCACGCGGCAGCTTGCGGCCGTCGCCGCCTTCGCAGCCATCGGCGAGCGCACCTTCATGCGGGTTCACGCCGGCTATGCGCTGAACATCGGCGTCACCGAGGAGGAGTTGAAGGAGATCGTCTACATGGTGACGGTGCCGGCCGGCTTCCCCAAGGCGATCGCCGCGTCGCAGACGCTGTC
>CAMPIK010000437.1 GCA_946886325.1 uncultured Shinella sp. | reverse complement strand
GCGATAGGCGGTCGCGTCGTCGAGGCCTGACAGGAAAGTGTGGCTCGTCGTATGGCCGCCGATCGTCACCAGCGGATGGGCGGCGAAGCGCCGGATTTCGTCCGCATCCATGGCGACGGCGGCCACGAGACCGGCCATGTCGAGACCGTAAGCATTGAAAGTCTCGCGAAGCGCCTCCGCCCGGCCGCGGTCCGTGCCGACCCAGAGCCCCGTCTGGCGCATCGCCGCATTCTTGCTCGGCCGGTCCGCGCAATCGAACCGATGCCCCATCGGCGCGATGTCGACGCTGTCGTTCCCGTTGAAGAGCGCGCGCAGGCCGAGCCACCAGGCATTGATCTCCCGCGTCACCATGCCTGTTGGCACGAACATCGTCATCGGCGCCGCATATTCCTCCAGCAGCGGCAAGGCCTGCGTGACATTGTCCCGGTAGCCGTCGTCGAAAGTCAGAACCGCGAACGGGCGGTTGTCATCGGGATCAGCAAGCCGCTTGAGCGCCTCGTCCGCCGTGACCGGTTCCCGTCCCTCGCGGCGCAGCGCTTCGAGCACACGGCGAAGCTGGGCCGGATTGCAGCCGAGGCGAAGCCCGCCTTCCACGTCGTCATGGACCTCGTGGAACATCAGCCCCACGCCCTGCCCGCGATAGCGCGTGCCGAACAGGCGGCCGGTGCCCGTCCTGTCGAGCACCGCCTCGCCGACGACCGTGATCTTGCTGCGGGCCGCCGCCGCCAGGCGCGCGGGAATGCGCGACGGCTTTTCCTTGCCGATTTCGCGCGCGAAGCGGCGCAGGTTCTGAATGAAATAGGACATGTCCGTCCGTTGCTGTCTGTCGTGCCCGATATCTAGGCCAAGCTTTATTGAGAAGACGTAAGCCTTTCGGAATATTTTGGGATTGTCGCGCTCGACGGCCGCAATTCGCCGTGATGTCCTGTGGTTTTTTCGCCGCCATGGGCAAAACGTGAGCAAATGGTAATCATTCTGTGGTCGAAAGGTGGGAACTCCGGCATGGCGACGGCGGGTGTACGCCCGTGTCCGCATGCGACTTTTGAAGACGAATGAGCCGCGCGGCGCTGCATCGCGGTACGACAGGTGGAGCCTGCCTATGGCGAATGAACCGCTCGTTTCGGTCGTCGTACCGACCTTCAACACGAAGGATTGCGTGCGCGCGGCGGTGGACAGCGCGCTGGCGCAGGACGGCACTGCCGTCGAGGTGATTGTCGTCGACGACGCGTCGCAGGATGGCACGGCGGATGTCGTCGATGAGGCCTATCGCGACGATGCCCGTGTCGTTCTTATCCGTTGCGAAAAGAACGGCGGCCCTTCGGCGGCGCGCAATATCGGCTTTCGCGCCGCGCGCGGCACCTGGATCGCCCTTCTCGATTCGGACGACTGGTGGAAACCCTCCCGCCTCGCCCGCCTGCTGCGCCATGCCGACCGCGCCGATTTCATCGCCGACAACATCATGGGTTATGACGTGATGGCGGCAGCCGAGACGGGGCCGATCTACGCCGGCATCGGCGATCGCGACCTGCACCTGATCGACTTCATCGCGCCGACCTCCGCCGACCGGCACGATTTCGGCTATCTGCAGCCAATCCTGCGCCGCTCTTTTCTCGCGGAGCATTCCATTGCCTATCGCGAGAGCGTGCGAGTCGGTGAGGACCTGCTCTTCAACCTCGACATTCTCTCGAAGGGCGGGCGCGCGACCTATATCGACGAGGCGCTTTATGTCTATGCCATGCCGGTCGGCCTCATCAGCCGCGCCGCCTCGCCCTATTCGCGCAGCACCGTCGATACCGGCCCCCTGATGGCGGCGCTTGTCGAAATGCGCGACCGGATCGCCCCGCGCCTCAACCCGGAAGAGGCCACTGCCTTCGCGGAACGACTGACGGAACTCGACCGCCAGGCCTCGATCGCCGCCTTCCATCGCGCACGCGCGCGGTCGGACTTCGGAGAGATGGTGAAACTGATCGCCAGGGATCGGGCGGTGCGCGACAAGATCCTCGAACGGATTGCGCATACGGCACGCTCGGCAATCGGTACGCGTTGAACGGGGGGCGTTAGGTCGCTTCAGCCCCAATCGCCAGTCGGCGGGTATGGGCATTGATGATGCCAAGGCCGGCCTCGATCTCTGCGATCTTTTCCGGAGTATCGGCACCCGCCGCTTCGATGGCAATGAAAAGCTGCTCAAAGCCACCCGGCGTGACGATTGCGAACATCTGCCCTTCCTCGTCGGAAATGTTGACCCAGCCGTGTTCGATATTGGGCGGCAGGGTAACGACCGTTCCGGGCGGCGCATCGAAGGTCTCGCCACCGCACGTGAAGCGATAGGTCCCCCTGACAACGCGGAAGACCTCGGTCTCGCGCGTATGGATGTGCGGCAACGGCCCCTGTCCGGGAGGCGTGAACGTTTCCCACATGCCGAAGGCACCGCCTGTTTCCACCGCGGTCGCATGGATGAGGACCATGGCGCCAAAGGGCGCACGCGCGGCCCGCTGATTTCCGGGAACGGATGCAACTGCCCTGACAAAACCTTCCATGAAAGCCTCCGCCGATCGCGGACGGAAGCTTACCATCAAGCCGGGCGCAGCACAGCCTGTTGCTTTATGCCTTCTTCACCCAGCGTCCGTCATTGTTCTGCTGCCAGTAGGTCAGCTGATGGCCCTCGTCCTTGAGGCGCTTCCAGTGGCCGCGTGCAGCTTCCAGTTCGCTCTGGTCGTGGCCGTCGAACATGAAGATCACGCGCTCGTAGGGATCGAGCGGCGGCGGTTCGGCACCGTCGACGAGAAAGCGCACGGTCGCGCCGTTGCCATTGTCCGGCGCCGTCGTCAGGAGCACCGGCTGCTCTTCCGAAAAGGCCTGCTCGTCCGTGCCATGCGGCAGGAAGCTTTCCTCGCGCCAGGTCCAGAGATGACCGTCGAGCGCATCGCGGCGTTCCGGCGTGCCGGTCTGCACCGCCACGCGCCAGCCGCGATCGAGGCTCTTGTCGAGAAGCGGCGGCAGCGCATCCTCGAGCTTCGATTCGGTCAGGTGGTAGAACAGGACCTCGCTCAACGTCCCCTCACCCCTCGTAATGCGCGCGCACCAGTTCGTCGAGCAGGCGCACGCCGAAGCCCGAGGCCCAGGTCTGGCTGATCTCGTCGGTCGGCGAGCCCATCGCCGTGCCGGCGACGTCGAGATGCGCCCAGGGCGTGTCCTTGACGAAGCGCTGCAGGAACTGCGCCGCCGTGATCGCGCCGGCATAGCGTCCGCCGGTGTTCTTCATGTCGGCGAACTTGCTGTCGATCATCT
>CAMPIK010000436.1 GCA_946886325.1 uncultured Shinella sp. | reverse complement strand
GCATCGCCCATGCAGAAGACCCGGCCCTTGTGGGCGCGCGCCGCATAGCAGTTGTTGACCGTCCAGGTGGAGACCGAGGTGACCTCGATGTCGATATCCGGATCGCCGATCAGGTCGCGCGCCACGCCCTCGGCAAAGGCATTGTCGACTTCCGGCACGCCCTCGTTGATGTCGTAGCCCCAGTTGATCAGCCACTCGTTCCACGGCCGGATCATGCGCACGAGGCCCATGCCGATGCCGCCGACATTCGAGCCCGGCTGGAGGACCCAGTAGAGAACCGAGGGCCGGTGCGCGACATATTTGGCGAGGTCGGCCTTGAAGAGGATGTTCATCGAGCCGGCGACGCCCATCTTGCCCTCGAAGGGCAGGCCGATGTGCTGGGCGACCAGCGAATTGCCGCCGTCCGCGCCGACAAGATATTTCGAGCGAACGGTGAAGTCCTTGCCGGTCAGCCGGTCGCGGCAGGTGGTCGTCACGCCATCGGCGTCCTGCTCGTGGCTGACATATTCCGTCGACATGCGCGCCTGCGTGCCGCGCGAACAGGCGGTCTTGAAGAGCAGCGGCTCCATGAAGGTCTGCGGCAGGTCGTTCATCTCGGTCGGCGAGGAGAGCAGATGCTCGGCCTTGGAGGCGGGATGGTTGCCCCAGGTCTTCAGCCGCCCGAGTTCCTCGCCGGCAAGCGAGGTGCAGAAGACGTTCTCGCCCATGATCTCCTGCGGGCTGGCATGGAGATAGGCCTCGGCCTCCACCTCGCGGCCGAGATCGCGCAGCACCTCCATGGCGCGCTGGTTGGTGATGTGGGCGCGCGGCGTGTTGGCGAGCCAGCGGTAGCGGTTGATCGCCATGTTCTCGATGCCGTAGCTCGCCAGCAGCGCCGCCGTGGCGGAGCCCGCCGGGCCGGTTCCGATGATCAGGACGTCCGTTTCTATGTCAGCCATGCGTCACTCCCTCGCTGGTCGGCGTCGTCGGTTTGCCCGCCAGGATGCGGCGGACAGGAAAGAGCTGTATTCCGGTGCGGTCGGCAAAGAGACCCCAGAGGCCTCGCGGCGAAAAGAGCATGATCAGAATGCCGACGATGCCCAGCACCAGCAGGTACCAGGATCCGTAGTCGGCAAGCACGCTCTGCAGGATGAAAAAGACGATCACGCCGACGATCGGCCCCTCGATCGTGCCGATGCCGCCGATCACCACGATGAAGATCACATAGGCCGTCCAGTCGGGCACCGAGAAGGCCGCGTCGGGCGAAATGCGCGCCTTCTGCACGTAGATCAGCGCGCCGGCGAGGCCGGTGACGAAGGCTGCGACCAGATAGACGAAGGATTTCGTCCACGTCGGATCGACGCCGACCGAGCGCGCGGCCTCGCGGTTGTCGCGCACGGCGGCAAGGCCGAGGCCCTGCTTGGAACACAGGAGCCTGTAGATCAGCCCGATCGTCAGGACGGCCAGCAGCAGCGCCAGCCAGTAGCAGACGATGTCGGTCGCCTGCGAGGCGCGCACATCCAGCAGATCGGCGACGAAGCTGACGCCCACCATGTCGCGCGTCGCTCCTGATGGCAGCGACGTGCCGGTGCCGCCACCGAGTGCCTTCCACTGCGCGAGCACGAGGCGCACCACTTCGGCGATCACCCAGGTGCCTATCGCGAAATAGGCGCCCTGCAGGCGGAAGACGAAGAAGGCCGTGGGTATGGCGAGCAGGAAGGCGGCAATCCCGCCGATGAGGATCGCCAGAAGGGGATCGAGGCCGAGCAGGCTGACGCCGGCGAACATCATATAGGCGCCGAAGCCGACGAAGGCCTGCTGGCCGACCGAGACGAGGCCGGCATAGCCGGCGAGAAGGTTCCAGCACTGGGCGAGCACCAGCATGGTCAGGATGAAGAACAGGTCCTGGATGACGGAGCGCGAGACGAAGAGCGGCGCGACCGCAGCCAGCACGACGACGGCAAGGACGAGCAGCATCGAGACGGACGCGCCGCCTGCGCGGGTCGAAACGGTCCAGGTGGTGGGGGCACGGTTCGCCATGTCAGTCCAACGCCCGCGGAAAGAGCCCGCGCGGACGCACGAGCAGAACGAGGAGGAAGGCCAGATGGCCGGCGAGGATCTGCCATTCCGGATTGATCGCGGCCCCCAGCGTCTGCGCCACGCCAATGATGACGCCGCCGGCGAGCGTTCCCCAGAAGGAGCCGAGCCCGCCGATGATTACCGCCTCGAAGGCATAGATCAGGCGCGCCGGACCGATCGTCGGATCGAAATTGGCGCGGGTGCCGAGATAGAGCGCGGCGATCGTCACCACCATCATGGCGATGCCGGTGGCGGTGGCGAAGATGCGTTCGGAGCGGATGCCCATCAGGCCGGCGGTGGCGCTGTCATCCGAGGTGGCACGGAAGGCACGGCCGAGCGAGGTGCGGTAGAAGAGCAGGTTGAGCGCGACGATGACGGCGATCGCCGACAGGAAGGTGAGAAGCGGCATCGTTCCGACGGCAATCGGGCCAATCTCGATCGACGCGGTCTCCAGCGCGCCTGCCGAGATGCGGCGGCTGTCGGCGGAAAAGCCTTCGAGCAGGCCGTTCTGAATGACGACCGACAGGCCGAACGTGACGAGCAGGGGCGGCAGGATGTCGTCGCCCAGCGTCCGGTTCAACACCAGGAACTGAAGGCCCCAGCCGAGTGCGAACATGATCGGCAACGCCACCGCCGCGGCGAGGAAGGGGTCGAGACCAAGGGCAGAAACCAGAAGCAAGATCAGGAAGGCCGCCAGCACGTTCAGGTCGCCATGCGCGAGGTTGACGAGCCGCATGATACCGAAGACGAGGCTGAGGCCGGCGGCGAAGAGGGCATAGAGGCCGCCGAGCAGGATGCCCTGGACGATGGTGTCGAGCCAGATCATTGCGCCACCGCCCCGAAATAGGCCGCGTGGATGTCCTCGCGGCTCAGCGTATCGGGCGTGCCGGAGAGCGTGACGCGACCCTCCATCATGCAATAGACCCGGTCGGCAACCTTCAGCGCCTGGCCGATATCCTGCTCGATGATGACGATGGAGGCGCCCGAAGCGCGGATGCGCGGGAAGGCGGCATAGATGTCGCGCACGACGACGGGGGCAAGCCCGAGGCTGATCTCGTCCAGCAGCAGCACGCGCGGATTGGACATCAGCCCCCGGCCGATCGCCACCATCTGCTGCTGGCCGCCCGACAGCGCCGTGCCGGGACTGTGCCGGCGCTCCTTCAGGATCGGAAACAGGTCGTAGATGGCATCGAGCGACCAGGTGCCGTCGCCGCTGCGGCCGTATTTGCCGACGAGCAGGTTT
>CAMPIK010000435.1 GCA_946886325.1 uncultured Shinella sp. | reverse complement strand
CAGCACGTCGCGCCAGGTGGCGCTGTGGTGCAGGCGGACCTTGCCGTTCGCGAAGCGGGCTTCCGCCTCCGGAAAGATGCCGTAGTAGAAGCGCGCCATGCCATGATCGACGGTTCCGCCCGCCGCCCGGATCGCGTCGATGAAGGTGAACATCGAGCCGCCGGCCGTCGTCAGGTCCTCGATGACGAGCACGCGGGCACCTTCAGGCATATGGCCCTCGATCTGCGCGTTGCGGCCGTGGCCCTTCGGCTTCTTGCGCACATAGATCATCGGCAGGCCGAGCCGGTCGGCGAGAAGGGCTGCGAAGGGAATGCCCGCCGTCTCGCCGCCCGCGACCACGTCGATTTTCTCGAAGCCGGCGCTGCGCATGATCGTCGCTGCCGCGAAATCCATGACGGCCGAGCGGATGCGCGGATAGGAGATCAGCTTGCGGCAGTCGATATAGACCGGGCTCGCCATGCCCGAGGCGAGCTTGTAGGGATCGTCGGCGCGGAAATGCACCGCCCCGATCTCCCACAGCATGCGCGCGACCAGCTCCGCCATCACGCCCTTGTCGACAAAGGAATTGGAAAACATTCGCTTCTCCCGGCAGGTCTTCTGCTGAGCGCATAGCAGCTAGGCGCCGGCGTTTCCAGACTGACGGCCATAAGGCGCGGGATTTGTCGATGCTTTGGCACAAGGAAAAACCCTCCCGGCGCGTGGCCGGAAGGGTTTCGGGAGGATCGGGACGAAAGGTCTGGCGATCAGGCGGCGACGACCTTGTCGGAACCGAGCCGGGCATCGACCGAAAGGGCGCCAGGACCGAAGGCGGCGAGAACGAGGAAGCCGCCGGCAATCGTGATGTTCTTCATCATCATCAGGCCATTGAACATGGTCAGCAGGCCATTTGCGCCTTCCGGAAAGTCCGGAACGTTGATCGGGCCGCTGTGGAAGACGAGGCCAGTGAACACGCAGAAGGCTGCCAGCAGGTAGGCCGTGATCTTCGTCTGGAAGCCGACGAGGATGAAGAGGCCGGCGACGAGTTCGAAGAGACCGGCGAGATAGGCGAGCGCGGTGGCGGCAGGCAGGCCGGCGCCGGCAATCATGCCGGCGGTACCGGAGGGATCGATCAGCTTGGGAAAGCCCGCCATGATGAACATGACGGAGAGGAGGATGCGTCCGAGAAGGACGACGAGGGACTGTTGCGACATGGGGTGGCTCCAAAGGTTTCGTTGGCCGGTTGAATACCACCAAGCGGGCCGAGGCATAATCCATCGCCGGAGAGACAGATCGTTCACAATTTGCGCACAATTCCTCAAATCTCGTTTCCTGTTCCACAGGAGACAGCGCCCGCGTTCCGGCCATGCGATTGTCCGGCCTCACGAGACCAAAAAAATGCCTTCCCGGAGTTCCTGATGCGCCTTTATCTCCTTGCCACCGCCGTCGCCGCAATCTGCCTTTCCTTCGCCACCGCCGGATCCGCCGGCACCTACAATTCCGCAGGCTACTACGGGTCCTACAGCAAGCAGTGCATTACCAAGCGCGTGAAGACCCGCGACTACACCGGCAAATGGGTGGTGAAGCGCGTGCGTATCTGCAAATAGCGCCGCCCGGATCTCGCCGGCTACAGCCGCTTTGCAGGCCCGACACCTCTTTTCTGTTGCAACCCGCCGTCGAACGGGCGAAGAATTCCGCGACATTCCGGAATAACTGTTCCCGACGGGGGATAGCGGCGGGGAATTCGGGCATGAACGAGATCAACAAGAGTCCTGCGTTTTGGCGTTCCTTTCCGATCTTCGAGGGCTTCGCCAAGGAAACCGTCGCCGAGGTCGCGGCGATCGCGACCTATCGCAAGTGGAAGGGCGGTACCGTCATCTTCCAGCGCGGCGATGAAGGCAGCTATCTGATCGTCATTGTCTCCGGGCGCATCAAGCTTTCGCTCATCACCCCGCAGGGCAAGGAACTGTCGCTGCGCCAGCTCGAAGCGGGCACGCTCTTCGGTGAAATGGCGATCCTCGACGGCCAGCCCCGGTCGGCCGACGCGACGGCCGTCACGCCGACGGAAGGCTATGTCATCAGCAAGCGTGACTTTCTCGACCTGCTGGCCCGCAATCCGGCCGCCTCGCAGGCGATCATCGGCTATCTCTGCACCAAGCTTCGCGAGACGACGGAACAGCTCGAGACCATCGCGCTCTACGATCTCGATGCGCGTGTCGCCCGCTTCTTCCTCGCGACGCTGCGCAACATCCACGGCGAGGAGCTGCCCGACAGCGCCAACCTTCAGCTTGCGCTCAGCCAGACGGAGATCGCCAGCATCGTCGGCGCCAGCCGGCCGAAGATCAACCGTTCGATCCTGGCGCTCGAAGAAGCCGGGGCGATCCGCCGGACGGACGGAATCATCCATTGCAACATCGGCAAGCTGATGGGCGTCGCCGAACCCGACGACGAGTAGGCCCTTGTTTGCGAAATGGCGTTCGAGTCGAAAGACACCGCTTTTTGCCGGCCTGCTGACCAGCATCGTCTGCGCCGGCCTGTTCTATGCCTTCGCCGACACGGCGCTGGAGCGGCAACGGGAGCAATTCTTCGACGCGCTGACGCAGTGGACGCCGGCCGAGCGCAGCGATGACATCCTCGTCGTCGATATCGACCGCAAGTCGTTCCAGTCGTCCCCCGACCGCGATTGGGACCGTGCGCAGACCGCCCGGCTGGTCGAGGCGCTGGCCGAACTCGAGCCGAAAGCGATTGCCTTCGATTTCGTCTTCAGCACGGATTGCGAACCTGCTGATGCCGACAACGTGGCCTTGGCCAACTCGCTCAACCGGGTTCCGACCGTGCTCGGCTTCCTTATCGGCGAGACCGTGGACGCGCGGCCATTCCCTGCGCCCTCGCTTGCCCTGCAGCGCCCTGTGACGGTGCCGGACCTCTGGTTCATCGACAGCACCGAAACCTCCTGCGAACTCTTTCAGCAGCAGGCAATCTCGACCGCCGCCGCCTTTCTCGTCGGCGACGAGGACGCGGTCGTCCGCCGCGTGCAGGCCTATACGGTCGTTGGCAATGCGGCCTATCCGGCGCTTGGCGTCGAGGCGGCGCGGCTTGCGGCGGGCGCCTATACGCCCATCCTCGGCGGCGAGCCGGCAAGGCTGCGCCACGGGCGTCGACTGATCCTGCTCGACGAAGACGGCAGCCTGCGCTTTGTCGCAAGCGACACTGCCGAGATCGCGGAACGCACGATATCGGCCGCGGACGTGCTCACCGGCACGATTCCGGCCGACCGCGTTAAGGGCAAGGTCGTCTTGATCGGCAGCAGCCTGCCGAACCTTGGCGGATTGCGCG
>CAMPIK010000434.1 GCA_946886325.1 uncultured Shinella sp. | reverse complement strand
GATGCTGGCGGACCTGTCAGGCGAAGCCGCCTGACCTGAACCGCAATATCGATACGAGAAGGCCGCCGTGTGCAAACACGGCGGCCTTCGGCTTTATCTGGGGGGCGGTCAGGCCAGGACGCTAGAAATCCTCGTCGAAGGTGACGATGGCGATCTCGCCCTCGGTGACGCCCTGCCAAGCCGAGGCATGCGGCTCCTCGTCAGGCTGGCCTTCCATGACCCCGATCCTGTCGAGCTCCGCCTCGGCGTAGCCCTCGGCGGCCAGCGCCTCGAGCGCGCGGCGCACCGCCGTGTCGTCGTCGGGCGCCGTCAGCATCACGTGGATGCCTTGCGATTCGCCGTCCTTGGTGCGCGATGCGCGGCCGATGATGATCGTTACCACCGGTTCTTCATTGTCGTTCATGGTGGTGATTCCCGTCTTCTGCACATTCGTCGTCGATTCTGGCACGAATGTCCCGGCTCAGACAGGGAAGGGCGTTACATATTCAGTCGTTCCCGGCGGTGCGCGTGAAAGATGATTTCGCCAAGGTGCATCGGGGCGTTGCGCGCGCGATTCCTGCGAAATCGGGGTTGACGGGACGGGGCTTGGCGAGTATCACCCGCGCCAACCGAGCCGATGTGAGGCGTGCGGTCCGGAGCGGCTCGCTCTGGAGTAAGCCTCAAACAGGGTTCTGCACTGCGAGAAAGACATTTCCGGCGTGCATGAGGCGGCCAGTCCGCTTCCTCTGCCTATGAGCGGGCAACATCGCGATAAGCGATGCCTTGCCCGATGTCGCATATGGGATTGTCCGACGCAGGCCCGTTTTGGCGGGCAAGAACGACGGAATTGAGAGACACGAGGGTTTAATGCCTACAGTCAACCAGTTGATCCGCAAGCCGCGCCTGGCGCCGGTGAAGCGCAACAAGGTTCCGGCCATGCAGCAGAATCCGCAGAAGCGGGGCGTCTGCACGCGCGTCTACACGACCACGCCGAAGAAGCCGAACTCGGCGCTGCGCAAGGTCGCCAAGATTCGCCTGGTCAACGGCTTCGAGGTCATCGGTTACATTCCGGGTGAGGGTCATAACCTTCAGGAGCACTCGGTCGTCATGATCCGTGGCGGCCGCGTGAAGGATCTTCCGGGTGTGCGATACCATATCATCCGAGGCGTGCTCGATACGCAGGGCGTCAAGAACCGCAAGCAGCGCCGTTCGAAATACGGTGCGAAGCGTCCGAAGTAAGGGTCATCCCGGCTTCGGCGCTTTTTTGTTGCGCGCCGGACCGGCCATTTTGAGAGACGAAGAGCCATGTCCCGTCGCCACAAGGCAGATAAGCGCGAGATCAACCCGGACCCGAAGTTCGGCGACCTCGTCGTGACCAAGTTCATGAATGCCATCATGATGCATGGCAAGAAGTCGGTTGCCGAGACGATCGTGTATAGCGCGCTCGATCAGGTGCAGTCGAAGACCCGCCAGGAGCCCGTCACGGTCTTCCATCAGGCGCTCGACAATGTCGCGCCGCATGTCGAGGTCCGTTCGCGCCGCGTCGGTGGCGCCACCTACCAGGTGCCGGTCGACGTCCGTCCGGAGCGTCGTCAGGCGCTCGCCATCCGCTGGCTGATCACGGCGGCCCGCAACCGCAACGAGACGACCATGGTCGACCGTCTGTCGGGCGAGATGATGGATGCGGCCAACAACCGCGGCACCGCCGTCAAGAAGCGCGAAGACACGCACCGCATGGCGGAAGCCAACCGCGCCTTCGCACACTACCGCTGGTAATCCGGCGACCGAGACCAAAGAGGCAGTCCCATGGCCCGCGAATACAAGATCGAAGACTACCGCAACTTCGGCATCATGGCGCACATCGACGCCGGCAAGACGACGACGACCGAGCGCGTCCTCTATTATACCGGCAAGTCGCACAAGATCGGCGAAGTCCACGACGGCGCCGCGACCATGGACTGGATGGAGCAGGAGCAGGAGCGCGGCATCACCATCACGTCGGCTGCTACGACGACGTTCTGGCAGGGCCGTGACGGCAAGAAGCGCCGCTTCAACATCATCGACACCCCGGGCCACGTCGATTTCACCATTGAAGTCGAGCGTTCGCTGCGCGTGCTCGACGGCGCCATTGCGCTGCTCGACGCCAATGCCGGCGTGGAACCGCAGACCGAGACCGTGTGGCGGCAGGCCGACAAGTATCACGTCCCGCGCATGATCTTCTGCAACAAGATGGACAAGATCGGCGCCGACTTCTACCGCTCGGCCGAGATGATCGGTTCGCGCCTGGGTGCGCAGGCTGTCGTCATGCAGCTGCCGATCGGCGCCGAGAACGAGTTTGCCGGCGTCGTCGACCTCATCGAGATGAACGCGCTGGTCTGGAAGTCCGAGAACCTCGGCGCCGAGTGGGACGTCGTCGAGATTCCGGCCGACCTCAAGGAGAAGGCCGAGCAGTATCGCGAGAAGCTCATCGAGGCCGCCGTCGAGATGGACGACGAGGCGATGAACAATTACCTCGAAGGCAATCTGCCGGACAACGACACCATCCGTGCGCTGATCCGCAAGGGCACGATCGCGGTCAAGTTCTTCCCGATGTTCTGCGGCTCTGCCTTCAAGAACAAGGGCGTGCAGCCGCTGCTCGACGCCGTCGTCGACTTCCTGCCGTCGCCCGTCGAAGTTCCGGCGATCAAGGGCATCGACCCGAAGACCGAAGCAGAGGTTACGCGCAAGTCGACGGACGACGAGCCGGTCTCGATGCTGGCCTTCAAGATCATGAACGACCCGTTCGTCGGCTCGCTCACCTTCTGCCGCATCTATTCGGGCAAGCTGACCAAGGGCGTCTCCCTCGACAACACCGTCAAGGGCAAGAAGGAGCGCATCGGCCGCATGCTGCAGATGCACTCCAATTCGCGCGAGGACATCGAGGAGGCTTTCGCCGGCGACATCGTCGCGCTGGCCGGTCTCAAGGAGACGACCACGGGCGACACGCTCTGCGACCCGCTGAAGCCGGTCATCCTGGAGCGCATGGAGTTCCCCGATCCGGTCATCCAGATCGCCATCGAGCCGAAGACGAAGAACGACCAGGAGAAGATGGGCCTGGCGCTCAACCGTCTGGCGGCCGAGGATCCGTCCTTCCGCGTCAAGACGGACGAGGAAAGCGGCCAGACGATCATCGCCGGCATGGGCGAGCTGCACCTCGACATCCTCGTCGACCGCATGCGTCGCGAGTTCAAGGTCGAGGCGAATATCGGCGCGCCGCAGGTTGCTTATCGCGAGACGATCAGCCGCAAGCACGAGCAGGACTACACGCACAAGAAGCAGACCGGCGGTACGGGCC
>CAMPIK010000433.1 GCA_946886325.1 uncultured Shinella sp. | reverse complement strand
CCGAAGGCCGGGCGCTTCTATGTGGTCGAGTGCTCGTCCTACCAGATCGATCTCGCCCCGACGCTCGATCCGAGTGCCGGCATCCTCCTGAACCTGACGCCCGATCATCTCGACCGGCATGGCACGATGCAGCACTATGCCGACATCAAGGAGCGGCTGGTCGCTGGCAGCGATACGGCGATCGTCGGCGTCGATGACAGCTTTTCAGCGATGATCGCCGATCGGGTCGAGCGGGCCGGAACGAAGGTCGTGCGCATCTCGCGCCGCAACGTGCTGGCAGACGGCATCTATGCCGATGGCAGCCGGCTTCTCCAGGCCCGTGGCGGCACGGTGCATGCGGAGATCGATCTTGCCGGCGTCGAGACGCTGAGAGGCGGGCACAATGCCCAGAACGCCGCCGCCGCCGTCGCCGCCTGCCTTGCCGTCGGCGTGGCCGAGGACGACATCCGGCGCGGCCTTGCAAGCTTTCCCGGACTGAAACACCGCATGCAGCCGATCGGGCGGCGCGGGTCGGTGACCTTCGTCAACGATTCCAAGGCGACGAATGCGGAGGCGGCGGCACCCGCCCTTTCGAGCTTCGAGCGCATCTACTGGATCGCCGGCGGCCTGCCGAAGGAAGGGGGGATCGCATCGCTGTCGCCCTTCTTCCCGAAGATCGCCAAGGCCTATCTGATCGGCGAGGCGGCGCCTGCCTTCGCGGCGACGCTCGGCGAGGCCGTGCCCTACGAGATTTCCGGAACGCTCGACCGGGCCGTGGCGCATGCCGCCGGCGATGCGGAGACGGACGGTGAGGGGCCTGTTGCCGTTTTGCTGTCCCCGGCTTGCGCAAGCTTCGACCAGTACAAGAATTTCGAAGTCAGGGGCGATGCCTTCGTCGGGCACGTCGCTGCGCTCGACGGCGTGACGATGCTGATCGGCGACAAACGTTGAAGGGGTGACCCATGGTAAGCCGTGCCGAACGCGGACCAGTTGCGGACTGGTTCTGGACCATAGACCGGTTCTTTCTCGCAGCCTTCATCCTGCTGATGGGGCTCGGGTTCATGCTGTCCTTCGCGGCGAGCCCGCCGGTCGCCGAGCGGCTCGACCTCGACAGCTTCCATTTCGTCAAGCGTCACGCGGTCTTCCTGCTGCCGTCGCTGGCGATCATGATCGGCATCTCGTTCCTGACGCCCCGGCAGGTGCGGCGGACCGCCATGATCCTGCTCATCGTCTCGCTCGGCATGATGGTGCTCGCGCTGTTCTTCGGCGTCGAGGTCAAGGGTTCGCGGCGCTGGATATCGATCGGCAGCTTCTCGATCCAGCCGTCGGAGTTCATGAAGCCGGCCTTCGTCGTCATCTGCGCCTGGCTCTTTGCCGAACACGCGCGCCAGCCTGAAATTCCCGGAAACCTCTTTTCGATCATGCTCTTCGGCATCGTCGCGGCCCTGCTGATCGCCCAGCCCGACCTCGGGCAGACGATCCTGACGGCCGCCGTCTGGGGTGGCATGTTCTTCATGGCCGGCATGCCGTGGATCTGGATCGTGCTTCTCGGCGGGGCGGCGGTCGGCGGTTTCCTCAGTGCCTATCTGCTCTTCCCGCACGTCGCCGGCCGCATCGACCGGTTCCTGACCGGCGAGGGCGATACGTTCCAGATGGATACGGCGCGCGAGGCGATCATCCGCGGCGACTGGTTCGGCCAGGGGCCGGGCGAGGGCATCGTCAAGCGCATCATCCCCGACAGCCACACCGACTTCATCTTCTCGGTGGCGGCGGAGGAATTCGGCATCCTCTTCTGCATGGTGCTGGTCGCAATCTTCGGCTTCGTCGTCCTGCGCGGTCTCAACCACGCGCTCAACGAACGCAACGACTTCACCCGCTTCGCCGTCGCCGGCCTCGTGCTGCAGATCGGCGCGCAATCGATGATCAACATCGGCGTCAATCTCGAGCTGCTGCCGGCCAAGGGCATGACGCTGCCGCTGATTTCCTATGGCGGCTCCTCGATGGTGGCGATCTGCGTGACGGCCGGCTTCATTCTCGCGCTGACGCGCCATCGTCCGGAAAAGCGCGCCTCCGAGCGCAGCCTCTTCCGCGGCGGGATCGTGGCCGCGGAGTAGGGCCGGATGACGAAGGGCATCATCCTGCTTGCCGCCGGCGGGACCGGCGGCCATCTCTTTCCGGCCGAGGCGCTGGCGCATGAACTGAAGGCCGCCGGCTGGTCGGTGCATCTCGTGACGGACAGCCGTGCCGAGCGTTTTGCCGGAACCTTCCCCTCCGAGGCGATCCACGTCGTGCCATCGGCTACGATCGGCTCGAAGAACCCGATCAAGGTCGTCGGATCGCTTCTGACGCTCTGGAAGGGCCTGCGCGCCGCGCGCCGGCTGATGGCGAAGCTCCGGCCTGCCGTCGTCGTCGGTTTCGGCGGTTATCCGACCGTGCCGCCGCTGCTGGCGGCGACCGGCATGGGCATTCCGACGCTCATCCATGAGCAGAACGCCGTCATGGGCCGCGCCAACAAGGCGCTTGCCGGCCGCGTCAAGGCGATCGCCGGCGGCTTCCTGCCGGAGACCTCAGGCCAATATGCGGCAAAGACGGTGACGACCGGCAATCCCGTGCGGCCCGCCGTTCTTGCGGCCGCCGAGAAACCCTATGCGCCATCGGCCGGCGATGCGCCGTTCCATCTCGTCGTCTTCGGCGGCAGCCAGGGCGCGCAGTTCTTCTCGAAATCGGTGCCGCAGGCCGTCAGCCGCCTGACCGATGCACAGCGCGCGCGGCTTCGGATCACGCAGCAGGCGCGGCCGGAGGATCGCGACGGGGTGACGGCGATCTACGGCAAGCTCGGCGTTCCCGCCGAGGTCTCGCCCTTCTTCACCGATATGGCGGATCGCATCGCGGACGCGCATCTGGTCATCTGCCGCTCGGGCGCCTCGACCGTCTCCGAAAACTCCGTCATCGGCCGGCCCTCGGTTCTCGTGCCCTATCCCTATGCGCTCGACCACGACCAAGCGGCGAATGCGGCAGCCCTTGCCGCGGCCGGTGGCGCCGAGGTCATCGCCCAGGCGGACCTTTCGACGGACCGGCTGACGCGCCTCATCGCCGATGCGATGGGCAAGCCGGAGGCGATGAGCACGATGGCGGCCGGCGCCAGAAAGGCGGGCAAACCCGAGGCGACGCAGTTGCTTGCCGGTCTCGTTGAGGCTATTGCGGGCGGAAAGTCCGTGGTGCAATTCAAGGGAGAACGGCCATGAAGATGCCGCAGAGCATAGGGCTCGTTCATTTCATCGGCATCGGCGGCATCGGCATGAGCGGCATCGCCGAGGTGCTGCACAATCTCGGC
>CAMPIK010000432.1 GCA_946886325.1 uncultured Shinella sp. | reverse complement strand
TATGTCGACATCGGTTCGGGCGAGCCCGTGGTCGTCCGCCAGCCCGGCAAGGCGTCCTACCATTCCGGCGACCAGCTCAGCTTCTCGCCGCGCGGCGACATGTTCCACCGCTTCGACGAGGCCGGTAAGCCGGTGATGCACTGACAAGAAGAAGCGAATAGCGAATGGTGAGTAGCCAATAGGGGCTTGCCGCTGACGGGCCTCTAATCGTTTCCACTCGCTACTCGCTACTCGCTACTCGCTACTCGCTACTCGCTATTCGCTATTCGCTATTCGCTACTCGCATCGCCGCCCCGACTGCGACTGCCGCCCACCGACATTCAATTTCCAACATCGGAGTGATCCCATGACAACCGACGACCTTCCGGTCTGGCGGACGAAGAAATATGCCGATCTGACGCTCTCAGGCGTGACGGCGGAGGGGCGGTTTTCGGGCTATGCGAGCCTCTTCGGCGAGGTGGACCTCGGCAAGGATGCGATTGCGCCCGGTGCCTTTGCGAAGTCGCTCGACAGGCGGGGCGCGGGGGGCGTGCGGATGCTCTTCCAGCACGACCCGTCCGAGCCGCTCGGGCGCTGGAAGACGATCCGCGAGGATGGGCGCGGGCTCTATGTCGAGGGCGTGCTTTCGCCCGGCGTGGCGCGCGCCCGCGAGGTGCTGAGCCTGATGAAGAACGGCGCGCTCGACGGGCTGTCGATCGGCTTCCAGACCGTCAAGTCGAAGACCGACCGGGCGACCGGCGTGCGCCGCATCCTCGAGGCCGACCTCTGGGAAATCTCGATCGTGACCTTTCCGATGCTGCCGTCGGCCAGGGTCTCGAACGTGAAGAATGCGCGGTGGTTCCGCGACAAGGAGACCGAGCTCGTCCGCACCATGCGGCGGGCGGCGCGGATGATGAAGCTCTAGACACTCAGGACAAGGACAACGCGATGACCGTGGACAAGACCGCTGTGGCACCCGAGATCAAGGCGGTGCCGGAGACGATGACGGCTGCCTTCGACGATTTCATGGAGGCCTTCGAGGCCTTCAAGGAGACGAATGACCGCAGGCTCGGCGAGATCGAGCAGAAACTGACGGCCGATGTCGTCACCCGCGACAAGGTCGACCGGATCAACCGGGCGATGGACGAGCAGAAGCGCGTGATCGACCAGTTCGCGCTGAAGAAGGCAAGGCCGGCGCTGGGGCGTAGTGGCGCCGATACCGCCGAGGCGGCCGAGCACAAGGCGGCCTTCGAGACCTATATCCGCCGCGGCGACGAGGCGGGGCTGCGCGACCTCGAGGCGAAGGCGATGTCGGTAGGGTCGGCCGCCGATGGCGGCTATCTCGTGCCCGACCAGACCGACACCGAGATCGGCCGCAGGCTTTCCGTCGTCTCGCCGATCCGGGCGCTTGCGACGGTGCGGCAGGTGTCGGGCGCGGTGCTGAAGAAGCCGTTCGCGACGTCGGGCATGGCATCCGGCTGGGTGGCGGAGACGGCGGCCAGGCCGCAGACGACCTCGGCGCAGCTTGCCGAACTCTCCTTCCCGACCATGGAACTCTACGCCATGCCGGCGGCGACGGCAGCCCTTCTCGACGATGCGGCGGTGGATGTCGAGGCCTGGATCGCCGCGGAGATCGACATCGTCTTTGCCGAGCAGGAGGGCGCGGCCTTCGTGTCGGGCGACGGCACCAACAAGCCGAAGGGGTTCCTCGACTATACGAAGGTGGCCGACAGCGGCTGGAGCTGGGGCAATATCGGCTATCTGGCGACCGGTGTCGACGGCGCCTTCGCCGCCTCCGGGCCCTCGGACATCCTGGTCGACACGATCTATGCGCTGAAGGCCGGGCACCGGCAGAACGCCAGTTTCGTCATGAACCGCAAGACGCAAGGGACGATCCGCAAGTTCAAGGATGCGGACGGCAACTATCTCTGGCTGCCGCCCTCCGGCCCCGGCCAGGCGGCCTCGCTGATGGGCTTCCCGATCGCCGAGGCAGAGGACATGCCGGATGCGGCGACCGACAGTTTCGCGATCGCCTTCGGCGATTTCCGGGCGGGCTACCTCGTGGTCGACCGCACAGGCGTGCGCGTGCTGCGCGATCCCTATTCCGCCAAGCCCTATGTGCTCTTCTACACGACCAAGCGCGTCGGCGGCGGGGTGCAGAATTTCGAGGCGATCAAGCTGGTGAAATTCGGCGAAAGCTGAGGCCCGCCTCGCGCCCCCTGAAATTTCGCAGTCAGGCCAGATTCTTCGGAACAAGCCTGCCGGTCTGTGATTAACTCCTCCGTTGAGGGGATTTCCAGGCTGGGTTCGATCTGGCTTCGCGTGAGGCGGGCATTGCTGCCGCCTGACGCGATGGCGGACGCGGCCGCCTCCCTCCGCGTCCGCCACATTTCTTCGTGGCGCGCATTTGCCGCCTTTGGCGGCTCGCCTTCAGGACATCGATGTTGCGCATCCGCCGGCCGAGAGCGGCCGGCATGGCATGCGCCCAATCCGGGAAAATCCATGACCATTCACGAACTCGATCCGCCGCCGGCGGAGCCGCTGACGCTTGCCGAGGCGAAGGCGCATCTGAGGCTGGACACGGCCGACGAGGACGCACTTCTCGTGTCGCTGATCGCGGTGGCGCGCGAGCACCTGGAGCGGGAGACGGGGCTGGCGCTGATTGCGCGCGGCTTCCGGCTCCATCTCGACCACTGGCCGCGCGGACGGGTGATTCCGATTGCGAGGGGGCCGGTGCAAACCATTGATGCGGTGACGGTTTATGACGAGGCGGGCGTGGCGCTCGACGTCGATGTCTCCGGCTATGTGCTCGACGGCGCGGCGCGGCCGTCGCGCCTGCTGCTGCCGGACCGGCCGCTGCCCGGCCAGGCGATGAACGGCATCGAGATCGACTTCACCGCCGGCTTCGGCGAGGCGGGCGCCGACGTGCCGGATACGCTGAAGCGGGCGATGCTGACCCATGTGGCGGCGATGTTCGAACTGCGCGGCGGGCTTTCGATCGACCAGCAGCCGGGCGTGGTACCGGCCGGCTACGACCGGCTGATCGCCCCCTATCGCATGCGGAGGCTCTGATGGTCGACCTGACGCTGGATCCCGGCGCCTTCGCGGCGCGGCTGGTGCTGGAGGCGCCGGATGAGACGCCGGACGGGCAGGGCGGGGTGGTGATCGCCTTTACCGCTCTGGCAAGCCTCTGGGCGCGCATCGAGCCGGTGCGGGCGGGTGTAACGGAGGCGGCCGGCGCCGAGCCGGTGACGGTCACCCACCGCGTCTGGCTGCGCTTTCGCACCGATGTCGCGGCCGGCATGCGGCTGAGGAAGGGCACACGCCTGCTCGACATC
>CAMPIK010000431.1 GCA_946886325.1 uncultured Shinella sp. | reverse complement strand
CCAGCATCGCCGAAAAGCTCTCGGCACTCGCACAGGCGCCCGCGATCGACGCATCACCCGCCACCTGATCGACAAGCAGCACATAGGGTCGGCCCTGCGGAACGCCCGCCTGCCGGATGCCGATGAGAGGACTGTTGTTGTATTTTGACAATCGATGCCGACGGATGAAGTCGGTGCTCACCCACGCGCGATCGATCGCAAGTTGATCTTGCAGCGGCTGCTCAAGAAGCGCTTCGAGATCGCTGGGTGCATTGGCGTCGAAATAGATGCCCGTGCGATCCATGACGAAAGCCTGCGAAGGCTCGTCCTGTCCCGGAGCGAACCCCTTGAGGAAACCATCTTCGATGGAAAGTGCGGGAACACCGGTGCGGCTTGAAAGCGCCAAAGCGCGACGACCGGACGGACGCCGACCCCAGCCGACGATACCGCTCAACCGGAAGGGTCGCGCGGACGGCCACGACACGATCCTGCCGCCAAGAAGCAATTGCAGATCGCGACGCTGGCGCCAGAGACCGAGCGAGGTCACGGCATAGGTTTTTGTCTCTGGCTCCATCGCCGCCCAAATTCGCACAGGCATTCCCGCGCAGAAAAACGTCTGCCTAGCGGGAACCCGCGACTCTGTTACCGGATCGTCAGATCGATATTGCGAATGCCGGACGCCGACTGCGAGACGAGTTGCATGAACTTCTGGAAGTCCGTTGCAGGATGCCGCGACAGATAGACGACATCCTTGTTTCGAACCGGGAAGTTCTGCGAGATGATATAGGCCTGCGGCTTGTTCATATCGAGGCGATAGACGATCGGGTACATGCCGTCCTCGTTCGGCGTCATGCCACGCGACAAGAGATCACGGAACCGGTCATCGCCGACGACAACCCGATAGGCATCCTCGAACTCATAGCGGAAGATGAAGTATCCGCTCGGATCGGCCGTTTCGATCTTGCTGCCTCCCGCCAGGGCCGCAGCCTCGACGAGATTGACGCGACGCGCGTCGAAGGGAATTTTGCCCGGTTTCTCGGTCTGTCCCAGCACCGAGAACGTCTGCGGATCGTAGGTTACGTAGATCTGGTCGCCCGGCCGGACATAGATATCGTCCTTCGGGTTCTCGATAATCGACTGGAGCAGCACAGTGCCCGTCTTTCCACCGCGTTGCAGCGTGACGAAACTGTCATAGGCCGGCTTCGTCGGGCCGCCGGCGCGCGCCAGGATCTCCGAGATATGCTCCGAATTCAGCCCGAGATCGATGACCGCGGGATTATCCACCTCGCCCAGCACGGATACGGTGCGTGAATTGTTCTTCGCCATCGAAACGATTACGTCGGGCTCGACGGCCTTCGCCTTCAGCGCCTCGACGATTGTCTGACGTGCCGAATCGATCGTCATGCCCTCGAAGCGTACCGAACCGACATAGGGAATCTGGCCGCGACCATCAGGCTGCACGATCACCGGAATCACGGTCGACTTGCGTTCCGTGGTCGAGAACAGCCCATCCGGGCCAGCCTCGAAGATGGTCACCTGCAGCTGATCCCCGACACCGATGACCGGCACGCCGCTCGCGCCGCCGAAGCCGAACTTGCGCGACAGGCTCGGATATCCGAGCGAACGCACGCTGCCGGCGACGCGTTCGTCGATCTCGACGACGTCGAATACGGTCTGAACCTTCGGAATTTCGTAAGCCTTGCCGGCCGCACCCGCGGAGATGACCTCGCGCGTCAACGGTCCGTCATGCGGGACGACACAGCCTGAAATCGTCAACAGCGCAGCCCCCGCGAGCATGCGCGTGAGCATCGAAGCAACTCCACCATTCGAGTTGCCGACGTATCCAGGCTTTATCATCACACTGCAATTCCCCTGGCGCGCGCGGTTTTACCCGCGTGGCCGATATCCATCTGAAGTCCGCATGCCCCTAGCCCAGATATGCAGATGTTCAATATCCCACCACGATCCATCATCGAGACCGCGCCCCCGCATTGGTCTCCGCCGCCAACATGGACAAAATCCCTTGCACATTCGTTACGCCAAGGAAAGTCGATTTGCCTTTGGTGCGGCGATTTCACCAGTTTTGCCGGCGGTTTCGTGTCCCGTGCGGCACAAAATCCTCATCGCGGCTGGGGATATCAATCGAAAAAGACGGACGGAATCAAGGCAAAAAAGAGAATCAGTCGATGCTCATGAAGACCGATGAACGACGCCGCGCCGGAGCGTGTCCCACGGTCGCGACAATGCGGATTTCTCGAAAAATTGTTTCAATACATGTCCGCAGGCGCCCATTGGACAGTTCGTCCGCCAACGGCAAGGTTTCGCACTTCACCGGCCTCATGATTTGACATACGACTTGATGTCGCCTTTCGACATCAACGACGACATGTGCGCTATCGTGGGGAACGCAATGGACATTGTTGAACAGCATGCGTCGCTGTCAAACCACCGGGAACGGGAGATCCTGGAGGAGTTGCGGCTCGCCGGCGGGTCCAGCCGCATCCAGTTCCTGGCCGAAAGACTGGGCGTTTCCGAAGAAACCATCCGCCGCAACATCCGGTCGCTGCAGGCAAGCGGGCTGGTGACCAAGGTTCATGGCGGCGTGCATGTGGCAGGCGAACACAAGGAAGAGCCGCTGCACTTCCGCATGGGCGACAACCCGGAAGCGAAACGCCGGATCGCCGCCGAGGTGGCCGCGATCGTCGAAGATGGCGACACGATCTTCCTCGATATCGGCTCGACGACCGTCTTCATAGCGACAGCCCTGCAAAGGCACCGCAACCTCTTCGCCGTCACCAATTCTCTCTCGGTCGCCCACATACTCGCGGCGCGAAACGGCAACAGGGTGTTCTTCGCCGGCGGCGAACTTCGCACGCATGACGGCGGCACGTTCGGCGCGGAAGCGGCGAGCTTCATCGAGCGCTTCAACGTCCGGCATGCGATCCTGTCGGTGACGGCGATCGATGCCACCTCCGGATTCATGCTGCAGGACATGCAGGAAGCGGAAATTTCGC
Source organism: uncultured Shinella sp. (assembly GCA_946886325.1). The sequence continues at coordinate 324 of CAMPIK010000431.1, read as the reverse complement.
GCGTCGTCAGCCGGCGTGCGCAGAACCGCATCATCGTGGCCGACGCGCACAAGTTCGGACGCCGGGCGCCGATCATCATCGCCGAGCCATCGACCTATGACATGCTGGTGACGGACGATACGCCGCCGGATGATATCTCGACCATGCTGGCCGCGGCGAACATCGAGGTCGTCGTCGCCGGACGGGCAAGGCAGGCAACCCCGGCGCGCTGAACTTGCCTGTGACAGGCAGGCAAGACCATGGAACCGGAGCTATACTCCTGCCCGGCTCGTCCGATCAGTTTGCCAGCCACAACCGTTGCGGATTTACGACCGGCGGCGCCAG
>CAMPIK010000430.1 GCA_946886325.1 uncultured Shinella sp. | reverse complement strand
GCTCATCAGCATGGCGCGGAAATTGCCGAACGTCAGGAAATGCGGCGAGGCGAAGCTCATGACGATGCCGAGCGCGAGGATGATCGCGATCAGGCCCGCCTCCCGCATCGTCCCGGCTCGCTTCCAATTTGCCGGCCGTACCGGACCCGCCGCCATTGCCTCGACTGTCATGCCTGTTCCTCCAGCTTTCGTCTTCTCAGGCTGCATGATGCGCCGCCCCTGCCGATGATCCGCCGCCGGTACCCAGTCCCGACGCAAGCCGCATCACCGTCTCCTCCGTCATCTCGGCCGCACCCGTCTCACCGGCCACCCGGCCTTCCCGGATGACCAGGATACGATCGCAGAGGCCGAGCAGCTCGGGCAGTTCCGACGAGATGACGACGATGCCGATGCCGGCCGTCGCAAGCTCGCGCAGCAGCCGGTGAATTTCCGCCTTCGCCCCCACGTCGATGCCGCGCGTCGGTTCGTCCATCAGGATGACCTTCGGCTCGACGGCCAACTGCTTGGCGATCGCGACCTTCTGCTGGTTGCCGCCGGACAGCGACTTGACCGGCGTCTCGATGCCGCCCATGCGCACGGCAAGCCGCCGCGCGAAATCCTCCGCAAGGCTCGCCTCCGCCTTGGCGTTCAGAAGACCGAAGGCATTGGTCAAAGTCTTCAGCCGCAGCACGGACATGTTCTGCGCCACCGACATCTCCAGGAAGACGCCGGAGCCCTTGCGGTCCTCCGAGAGATAGACGATGCCCGCCCTGACGGCGTCGGCATAGGCGCGGATCGCCTGCGGCCTGCCGTGAAGCCTGATCTCGCCCGACATGCGCGGCCGCAGGCCGCAGATGCCTTCCGCGATCTCGGTGCGCCCCGAACCGATCAGGCCGCCGATCCCGAGGATCTCGCCGCGACGAAGCGCAAAGCTGACGTCATGGAACCTGTTGGCGTCGCCGATGCGCTCGACGGACAGGATCGTCTCGCCGGGCGCCTCACCCTGCTTTTCCGGATAGAGCTGCGTGATCTCGCGCCCGACCATGCGGCGCACGACATCATCGGGCGTGACGTCGGCGATCCGGTCGGTGCAGACATAGCGCCCGTCGCGGAACACCGTCACGCGGTCGCACAGGCTGAAGATCTCCGCCATGCGGTGGCTGATATAGATGATCGAGATGCCGTTCGCCTTGAGGTCGCGGATGATGCCGAAGAGAATCCGGGCCTCCGTCTCCGTCAGGGCCGCGGTCGGCTCGTCGAAGATGAGCACGCGGCAGTCGAGCGTCAGCGCCTTGGCGATCTCGACGAGCTGCTGGCTCGAAATCGGCAGGTCGGAGACCTTGCGGCGCACATCGATCGGCGCCAGCCGGTCCATCATCGCCTGCGCGTCGCGCTCCAGCCGGCGATAGTTCATCAGCGGATGACGGCGGCGGTTGGTCGCGGCCATGAACATGTTCTCGGCGACCGTCGCGTCCGGGCAAAGCGCGATCTCCTGATGGAAGAGACCGATGCCGAGCGCCTGGGCGGCAGCCGGAGAGCCGATGCGAACCGGTTTTCCGTCAAGGCTGATTTCGCCTTCGGTCGGCTGCAGCACGCCCGCGACGATGTTCATTAGCGTCGACTTGCCCGCGCCGTTCTCGCCGCACAGCGCATGGATTTCGCCGGCCTCAAGCGTGAAATCGACATCCGTCAGGGCCTTCACCGCACCGAAATGCTTGGTCACGCCATGAATGGTGAGCACCGGCTCCGCCATTGTCGTCTTCCTTGTTCATAGCCGGCAACGGATCGAAGCCGCTGCCACAATCTGCCTCTTCTCCCCAGCGGGGAGAAGTGCCGAGCTTGCGAGGCGATGAGGGGGTGGTGCGGCATACACTGAGCCAGCCATCCCCCTCATCCGGCCCTTCGGGCCACCTTCTCCCCGCTGGGGAGAAGAGGGAGCAAGCGATTGCTCCCTCGCCAAAGGCGCCGTTACTCCTCGATGCCCTTCGTGCCACGACGCTGCAGGTACTTGTCCCAGTAGAAGTCGTCGGCATTTTCGGCGGTCACGATCGAGAGGCCGTTGTCGACGACAGGAACGCTCATCGGGTTGAAGCCGGAGCGCTTGGCGTCGTTCATCGGGTCGATCAGCTCGGGATGGGCGGCGAGCCACAGCAGCATGAAGCCCATATAGCCCTGCATGCCCTGGTTCGGGTTGATCGAGCCGAAGACCTCGCCGGCCTTGATCATGTCGAGGATGTTGGCGTTGACGTCCGCGCACATGACGAGGACCTTGCCGCCCGCTTCCTTGTTGGCCTGCGCGGCGCCGATCGCCGAGTTGGCCTCCGGCATGAAGACCGCGCCGAGGTTCGGATTGGCCTGGATGATGCTGGAAAGCCCCTGATAGGCCTTGGTCGGATCCTGGTTGGATGCGGCGCGGCCGACGAGCTTCATGTCAGGCCACTTCTCCTCCATGCGGCCGATGAAGGCGGAGATGCGCTTGTCGTGATTGTCCTGTCCCGGATTTTCGAGGACGGCATATTCGCCCTTTCCGCCCATCTTCTCGGCAATCGCGTCGGCGGCATAGACGCCTTCGCGGTTATTGTCCGAGGTGATGAAGGAAATCCGCTTGGAGAGCGGCGAGTCCGCCGCAAAGGTGACGACGGCGGTGCCCTGGTCGATGGCGCGGTTGATCGGCTCGATGAACGGATCCGAGTTCATCGGATGGACGAGAATGCCGGCCGGGTTCTGCGCCAGGGCCTGGTCGAAGGTCGCGATCTGCTTGTTCACGTCATATTCCGGCGTACCGGTATATTCCGTCTCGCAGCCCATCTGCTGGCCGGCCTGCTTGAACATCTCATAGACCGGGAACCAGTATTCGACGCCCGAAACCATGACGTTCATGACGTATTTCTCGCCCGGCTTGCAGCGGAACGGGTTCTCCGTCTCGGCCGCCGCGGAACCGGCAAAAAGCGTGGATGCCAGGACCGCGATCGCGGTCGTGCTCAAAAAAGTGCGCAAGTGTCCTCCTCGAGGCCGAAGCCCCTCCAAATATGCCCCGTGGCGCCGTAAAGGACGCCGGTTCGCGTTGAAGACCGAAGTTCCTCCTCGAACTCCGATGACCGCAGCTAACGCGATCGAGACTTGCCTGTCAATATAATTCACATTGTGAAATATATTTCATTCATCGCCTGGGATTGAGTTCGGTACCGCGCTCCGCCATCGCAGCGCTTCGCCGGCCAGTAGAAATTCAGGAATATCACGGCGATCGAGACGTTTGCGGCCTACTCGGAGGGCCCTGTGGGCAGCGAACAGCGGAACGGCAGGCCGACCATGCTGCCCATCGGCCGCCATCGCATGATAGCAGGC
>CAMPIK010000429.1 GCA_946886325.1 uncultured Shinella sp. | reverse complement strand
CCGCGAAGGCGGCCGCACCGTCGGCGCCGGCATCGTTGCGAGCATCGTCGAGTAATCGACGGTATGTATTGATTTGAAAGAGGCCTCGCCGGCGACGGCGGGGCCTTTTACGTTCGGAACCGTTGTCTTGCGGTAACGTGCTATTGTACGGCATGCCGAACGCCGTCCTTGTTGCAGCGACTTGCATCGCATTCATTTTTCTCTTCGCCGGTTCAGCCGACGCGAAATGTCCGGAACGTCCACCCTGCAAGGGCTGCGGCTGCAAAGGCGGACCGGGCTACCGCGGACCCGATGGACGATGCGTCGGCTTCAAGGCACTCGCCAAGGTCTGCGGCAATCCACCCGAGACGCGCTGCACCTTCGAGAATGCACCCGGCACGGGGCAAAACCGGGAGTGCGCGTTGGGGCTCGGCGAAACCGCCGTTTCCCGATAGCCGCAGCCTTGCACCGCGGGCTCAGAGCGGTATGTATCGCCCTGCATTTATCTGGAGGGATTTTCATGAAGAAACGCATTCTGTTCACCGGCGGCTCGGGCAAGGCCGGCCGGCATGCCGTGCCCTATCTCGTCGCCGCCGGATATGAGGTGCACAATGTCGATCTCGTGCCGCTCGACAGTCCCGGCGTGACGAACATCGCCGCCGACATCACCGACAGCGGCCAGATGTTCAACGTGCTCTCCATGCACCGGGATTTTCCGGATCTGGAGCACGGCAGGGGGCCGCAGCCCTATGATGCCGTCGTGCATTTCGCCGCCGTGCCGCGCATCCTGCTGAAGCCGGATAACGAGACCTTCCGCATCAACACGATGGGGACCTACAATGTCATCGAGGCTGCGGTGAAGATGGGCGTGAGCAAGATCGTCGTCGCCTCCAGCGAGACGACCTATGGCGTCTGCTTCGCCGAAGGCCATCGCGACTTCCACCAGTTTCCGCTCGACGAGGACTATGACGTCAACCCGATGGACAGCTACGGGCTGTCCAAGGTGGTCAACGAGAAGACGGCGCGCGCCTTTGCCGAGCGCTCGGGTTTCGACATCTATGCGCTCCGGATCGGCAATGTCATCGAGCCGCATGAATACGAGCAGTTCCCGACCTGGTTCGCCAATCCGGAGATGCGCAAGCGCATCGCCTGGAGCTATATCGACGCGCGCGACCTCGGCCAGATCGTCAAGCTGTGCATCGAGAAGGACGGCCTCGGCTTCGAGGTCTTCAACGCCGCCAATGACACGGTGTCGGCCGATACGCCGTCACGGGACCTCGCCGCCCGCTTCTATCCGAACGTGCCGTTCACGCGCGAAATCGGCGAATTCGAAGGCCTGCTCTCCAATCGCAAGATCCGCGACGTGCTCGGCTTTCGCGAGGACCACGACTGGCGGAAATACGTCAAGCGTTGAGGCGTATTGGAGGTTCGGGTTCCGAAAGCGGATGCTTTGTCAGCGTGCGCTTTCGTTAGGTTATTGTAATAACTCGCCAATTTTTGGGATTCCGGTTTTTCCGGCTTCGTGTTACCGGTGACATCATCATCCGGACGGGATGAGCCCCTTCGGGGCAGGCGCCATGCGGCCGATTCGGCTGGCGCACATGCGAGCGGACGGAACGTCAGGTTTTGTCCCAAACCGACAAAACCGATGATCGGAACGCCGATGACAAAGGCAGCATTTGCGGCTTTGCGCATGGCCGCGCCCATGATGGCGATTCTTCTCCTTTCGGGCGGCAACGCTCGCGCCGAGGACGATTCGCTGGTGATCTGGACCCCGGAAAAGATCGCCGAGCGCGCCTACAAGCTGCGCGTCGGGGCGCGGGTGCCGGTGCGCGTCGATGTGAGCGCCGGGCTCGATCTGGCAATCGCGGGACAAGCCGGCGGCAAGGTCGACGAACCGACCGAGCCCGCCCGGCTGTGGGCCGAGGTCGGGGCGGAGGGCGCCGGCGATACCTACCGGCGACTGACGGCGGGCTTCAACGCCCTGACCGGCGGAACCTCGGCGGGTATCGGCACCACGCGCACATTCATGGTGACGCCGCGAATCGATTTCGTCAGCGAGCGCTCGGTCTATATCGGCTACGAGACCTATCACGGCTATCTCGGCTCGGTCGGCGCCGTCCAGACTGCGAAACTCGCGGTGCCGGGCGCCGGCACGTCGCTTGCGGCCTCCGGCACGGCGATGACAGGCGATACGCGATTTGCAACGTCGCTCAGCATCGAGCAGAAGCTTATCTCCGACCATCTCAGCCTGAGGGCCGCGATCACGAAGGCGGATGCCGGGCCGATCGGTTCGCTCGGCGCCAATCTCGCCTTCGACTGGTAGGCGTGTTCCCGGTGTGGCACGCAAAAAATATGCGGTGCGCCCTTGCCAATTTGGCCGGCCCGCCGTAAAGACGCCCTGCCTTCGGCGACTGGAACGCAAGCGTCCGGATGCCGGGGCGCACAGGGGTATAGCTCAGTTGGTAGAGCGGCGGTCTCCAAAACCGCAGGTCGTCGGTTCAAGCCCGGCTGCCCCTGCCATCTTTCATCAGCGCAGGTACATGCCGCGATGGAGAGGGCAGGGCGGGCGTCGCCCGTCTAAATTCGCGAAAGGCCGGATTGCCTCTTGTTAAAAGGGGAATCGGCCTTTATGTAGGGTAAAACAGACACGCGGTGCGTGGGGCTGATCATTCAGCTTTACGCGCCGTAAAGGCGTGGACATTCAATGGCATCCAAAACGAATCCGTTTACGTTTCTGCAGCAGGTCCGCTCCGAAACGTCGAAAGTGACTTGGCCCTCGCGGCGCGAGACGATGATCTCCACGATCATGGTGCTGGTCATGGTGTTCGTCGCGGCGCTGTTCTTCTTCGCCGCCGACCAGTTGATCGGGTGGGTCATCGGCCTGATCCTGAACGTCGGCGCTTGACCGGGTGGAGATGAACATGGCTTCGCGTTGGTACATCGTCCACGCCTATTCGAACTTCGAGAAGAAGGTCGCCGAGGATATCGAGAACAAGGCGCGCCAGAAGGGCCTCGAGCATCTGTTCGAGAAGATCCTGGTGCCGACCGAGAAGGTCGTCGAGGTGCGCCGTGGCCGCAAGGTCGACAGCGAGCGCAAGTTCTTTCCGGGCTACGTGCTCGTCCGCGCCAATCTGACGGACGAAGCGTATCACCTGATCAAGAACACGCCGAAGGTCACGGGTTTCCTCGGTTCCGACAACAAGCCGGTGCCGATTCCCGATTCCGAGGCCGATCGCATCCTGTCGCAGGTGCAGGACGGCGTCGACCGGCCGAAGCCGTCGGTGTCCTTCGAGATCGGCGAGCAGGTGCGCGTCTCCGACGGCCCGTTCGCCTCGTTCAACG
>CAMPIK010000428.1 GCA_946886325.1 uncultured Shinella sp. | reverse complement strand
GGCCTCTTCTCCTTCATCTTCCGCGAGGGCATCGACATCCGCGCCTTCGCCGACGGCCTGAAGCTCTTCAAGCTCGGCGTCTCCTGGGGCGGGCACGAAAGCCTGATCGTGCCGGGCGAGGTCGTGCTCCAGCAGAAGGCCCAACCGAATTCCGCGCATGCCTTCGGCATCCATGCGCGGTCCGTGCGTCTCCATGTCGGCCTGGAGGGAACAGAGGCCCTGTGGAGTGATCTGGAACAGGCGATGGCCGCCGCGACAGGCGGCTGACGCCAAACCGCAACCGAAACCAGAAAAGAGGGAACGACCATGAAGACATTTCTGACTGCCGCACTCTTCGCCTCGATGATGGCGACGACGGCGCTTGCCGACACGACGCTGAAGCTCGTCGAGGTGATCACCAGCCCCGAGCGCACCGAAACGCTGAAAACCCTTGTCGGCCAGTTCGAGGCGGCCAATCCCGGCACCAAGGTCGAGATCATCTCGCTGCCCTGGGGCGAAGCCTTCCAGAAATTCGCGACCATGGTGTCGGCCGGCGAGATCCCCGATGTCATGGAAATGCCGGACACCTGGCTGTCGCTTTATGCCAACAACGGCATGCTGGAGAGCCTGGAGCCCTATCTCGAAAAGTGGGAGCACACGGACGGCCTGACGGCCCGCGCGCTGGAACTCGGCCGCGACGTCAAGGACACGGCCTACATGCTGCCCTACGGCTTCTATCTGCGCGCCATGTTCTACAACAAGAAGCTGCTCGCGGAAGCCGGTGTCTCCGAGCCGCCGAAGACGATGGACGAATTCGTCGAAGCCTCGAAGAAGGTCTCGGCCCTTCCCGGCAAATACGGCTACTGCCTGCGCGGCGGGCCTGGTGGACTCAACGGCTGGGTGATGTTCGGCGCCACCATGGCCGGCTCCAACGAATTCTTCACCGAAGACGGCACCTCGACGATGAACAGCGAAGGCTGGGTCAAGGGCCTCACCTGGCTGATCGACCTCTACAAGAACGGCTATGCGCCGAAGGACAGCGTCAACTGGGGCTTCAACGAGATCGTCGCCGGCTTCTATTCGGGCACCTGCGCCTTCCTCGACCAGGACCCGGATGCGTTGATCGCGATTGCCGAGCGCATGAAGGCGGAAGACTACGGCATCATGACCATGCCGAAGGGCCCCTCCGGCAAGACCTTCCCGACGATCGGCTATGCCGGCTGGTCGATGATGGCGTCGAGCGAGAACAAGGACCTCTCCTGGAAGCTGATCGAGACGCTGGAAGGGCCGGAAGGCAACATCGCCTGGAACAAGCGCACCGGCGCCCTGCCGGTCCATACCTCGGCGGAAAAAGACCCCTTCTATGCGAGCGAGCAGTTCAAGGGCTGGTTCGAGGAGCTTGAGGACAAGGATGCGGTGCCGACCGTGATGCCGACGCATCTCGAGGAATTCGCCTTCTTCAAGGATTCGCTCGTCATCAAGACCTCGCAGGAAGCGCTTCTCGGCGACATCACGCCGGAAGAGCTTGCCAACCAGTGGGCCGAATACCTGACCAAGGCCCAGCAGAAATACCTCGCCAGCAAGTAAGCCGGCGAGGCTCCGGGCGGAGAGCACGAGGCTCCGCCCGGAGCGTTTTTCCGACCTCGCGCCGGCCAACGGAAGCACCCGCCCGATGACCACCCTTGCCCACACGCACCGTCGCCCGCCGCTCAGGAAGCGGCTTGCCGATGCGTCGGAACCCTATCTTTACAGTGCGCCGGCGCTGATCCTGATCGTCGCCGTGATGCTGGTGCCGCTGGTGCTCGGCATTTCCTATGCCTTCCGGGACATCCAGTTGCTGAAACCCTTTTCGGGCGGTTTCATCGGGCTCGATCATTTCCGCGCGCTTAGCGAGGACCAGGCCTTCTTCCGCGCGCTGCGCAACACGCTCTGGTGGACGGGCGCTTCGGTTTTCCTGCAATTTGCCTTCGGCCTCATCCTGGCACTTCTGCTCGACAAGCCGTTCTACGGGCGCGGCATCGTGCAGGCGCTGGTCTTCCTGCCCTGGGCGGTGCCGAGCTTTCTCGCCGGCCTCAACTGGGCCTGGCTGTTCAATCCGGTGATCGGCCCGCTGCCGCACTGGCTTTACGCGATCGGTATTTTCGACGCGCCGGACAATATCCTCTCCGACCCGCATCTCGCCATGTGGGGACCGATCGTCGCCAATGTCTGGTGGGGCATACCCTTCTTCGCCATCACCTTGCTCGCCGCCCTTCAGGCGATCCCGCGCGACCTCTATGAGGCCGCCAGCATCGACGGCGCCGGGCCGGTGCAGCGCTTCATGTCGATCACGCTGCCCTTCCTCGCGCCGACCATCGCCATCACCGTGCTTCTGCGCACCGTCTGGATCTCCAACTTCGCCGATCTCATCATCGTCATGACCAATGGCGGGCCGGCGGACCGGACGCAGATCGTCGCGAGCTACATCTTCACGCAGGCCTTCCGGCGGCTCGACTTCGGCTATGCCTCGGCGATCGCGCTGGTGCTGCTGGTACTGCTGCTCGTCTATTCCATGCTGATCGTTCTGCTCCGGCAGACGCTGCTGAACAAGGGCTGAGCCGATGCGCGCACGAAACCTCGCCCTCATGGGCGCCCACCGCCTCGCGATCCTCGCCTATGTGATCGTGGCGCTCTTCCCGCTCTTCTGGCTGCTGAAAGTGTCGGTGACACCGAACGACCTGCTCTACAGCGAGGGCGTGCGCATGTGGCCGTCGCGCACGACGTGGGAACACTACGAGTTCGTCATCGCCCACAGCGCCTTCCCGACCTTCTTCAAGAACAGCCTGATCGTCGCCGGCTCCACCGCGATCGTCGTGACCATCGTCGCCTCGCTGTCCGGCTATGCGCTCTCGCGCTTCTCGTTCCGGGCGAAATACTGGATCGTCGCGCTGATGCTCATCACGCAGATGTTTCCGCTCGTCATGCTGGTGGCGCCGATCTTCAAAATGCTCTCGCCGCTCGGGCTCACCAACAGCCTGACCGGCCTCGTCATCGTCTATTCCGCCTTCAACGTGCCCTTCGCCACCTTCCTCATGCAGTCCTTCTTCGACGGCATCCCCAAGGATCTGGAGGAGGCGGCGATGATCGACGGGGCGACGCAGTTCGTCGCCTTCCGCGAGATCATCCTGCCGCTGACGCTGCCCGGCATCGCCGCCACGCTCGGCTTCGTCTTCACCGCCGCCTGGAGCGAACTGCTCTTCGCGCTGATGCTGATCTCCGGCAATGACGCGGCGACCTTCCCGGTCGGATTGCTCACTTTCGTGTCCAAATTCTCGGTCGATTTCGGACAGATGATGGCGGCGGGCGTC
>CAMPIK010000427.1 GCA_946886325.1 uncultured Shinella sp. | reverse complement strand
CTGCTCGACGAGCCGCTGTCGGCGCTCGACCTGAAGCTGCGCAAGTCGATGCAGATCGAACTGAAGCGCCTGCAGGCCGAAACCGGCATCACCTTCGTCTTCGTCACGCATGACCAGGAAGAGGCGCTGACAATGTCGGACCGCATCGCGGTCATGTCGCAGGGCAAGGTGCGTCAGATCGGCGGCGCGCGCGACATCTACGATCGCCCCTCCGACCGTTTCGTCGCCGACTTCATCGGCGAGACGAATTTTCTCGAAGGCACGCTGGTCTCTTCCTCCGACCGGACGGGCACGGTCACGCTCGACATCGGCGCCACGATCGAGGCGGGCCTGCCGGATGGCGCGGCGCCCAGCGGCAAGGTGTCGATCGTCGTCAGGCCTGAGCATGTCGACCTGATGCCGGCCGGCCAGGGCGATTTCGACGGCACGCTCGGCGAGGTCATCTATTTCGGCACGGACACGCATTTCCATGTCCATCTCGACAATGGCGCGGTCTTCATCGTGCGCCGGCAGAACAGCCGCTCCTCGGCCGTCATGCCCGAGGAAGGCCACCGTGTCGGCATCAAGTTCGGCGAGAACGCAGCCCAGATCCTGAAGGACTAGCAGCATGGCGACGAACGTCGAAGAGGTCGGCGAGGCAAGACGGCGCAAGGACGTCCGCGATCGCTGGTACCTGACGGCGCCCGCCCTCGTCCTCATCGGCATCGCCAGCGTCGGCCCGCTCCTGATCGTCGTGCTCTACTCCGTGCTCGCACCCGGCAACTACGGCGACGTCAAGTGGGAACTATCAGGCGAAGGCTGGTTCAACGTCTTCTTCGCGCGCGACATCTTCGACGACACGGTGTCGATCGCCGATGCGCATCTGATGATCTTCTGGCGCTCCATGCGCCTTGCCGTCGCGACGACGCTGCTCTGCCTGATCCTCGGTTTCCCGACGGCCTATTTCATCGCCACGCGCCCGCCGCACAACCGCTCGATCTGGCTCTTCCTGATCACCATCCCCTTCTGGACCAACATGCTGATCCGCGCCTTCGCGATCCAGGAGGTCATCCGCAGCGAAGGGCTGGTCAATTCGGTGCTCCTGTCGCTCGGCATCATTTCCGCGCCGATCCAGATGCTCTTCACCGACTTCGCGATCCTGCTCGGCATGACCTATGTGCACCTTCCGCTGATGGTGCTGCCGCTCTATGCGAGCCTGGAGAAACTCGATTTCCGCCTGATCGAGGCGGCCTACGACCTCTATGCCTCGCGCTTCAACGTGCTGATGAAGGTGGTCGTGCCGCTCGTCAAACCCGGCATCATCGCCGGCTCCATCCTCGTCTTCATCCCGGCGCTTTCCTCCTACGTCATCCCGCGCGTTCTCGGCGGCGGCAAGAACCTGATGATCGGCAACCTGATCGAGCTGCAATTCGGCCAGGGGCGCAACTGGCCGCTTGGTGCAGCACTTTCGGTGACGCTGGTGATCATCGTGCTGGTGGCGCTGCTCTATTACGTCCGCAATGCCGGCAAGAGCGGAGGCGGCGCGCATGGCTAGGAAATTCTCGATCAAGCGGCAGCCGGGCTTCGCGACCATTGCGATGCTCTGCTTCTTCATCCTCTACCTGCCGATCGCGACGCTCGTCGTCTATGCCTTCAATTCCGGCACCTCGATCGCCAGCTGGGAGGGATTGTCGCTGCGCTGGTTCGAAAGCGCCTGGCAGAACGAGCAGGTTATCGAGGCCTCGATCCGCTCGCTCCAGATCGCCTCGGTCGCGGCGATCATAGCGACGGCCTGCGCGACCCTTGCGGCACTGGCCACCACGCGCACCGCGCCCTATCGCGGCCTCACCTTCAAATATTCCTTCATCAACATGCCGCTGCTGGTGCCGGAAATCGTGACGGCGGTGGCGCTGCTCATCCTCTTCTCGCGCATCAAGGTGTGGACCGGCTATTCCGGGCTCGGCTACCTGATCCTCGCGCATTCCGCCTTTTGCGTGCCCTTCGCCTATCTGCCGATCCGCGCGCGGCTCGAAAGCATGGACCTCTCGCTGGAGCGTGCCGCCGCCGACCTCTATGCGACGCCGATCCAGACCTTCCGCTATGTGACGCTGCCGCTGCTCTGGCCGGCCATCCTTGCCGGCCTGATGCTCGCCTTCGTCATTTCGCTCGACGACGTGGTCATTACCGAATTCGTGAAATCCGGTGGCCAGGATACGCTGCCGACCTATATGCTCGGACAGCTCCGGCGCGTGATCACGCCGGAGATGAACGCGATCTCGACCGTCTTCCTGACGCTATCGCTGGCGATCGTGACGGTCTTCTTCTTCCTTACGCGCAACCCGCAAAAAGACGACGCCTAACAACAAAACAGGAGAACAGCATGAAAATGAAACTGGGACTTGCAACGCTCGCCATGGGCCTGATGGCCTCGACCGCCATCGCGCATGCGGCCGGCGAACTCAACATCTTCAACTGGGGCAACTATACGAGCCCCGAGATGATCAAGAAGTTCGAGGAAGCGCATGACGTCAAGGTGACGATCACCGACTACGACTCGAACGACACGGCCCTTGCCAAGGTCCGCCAGGGCGGCCACGGCTTCGACATCGTCGTGCCGTCGGCAAGCGTCATGCCGATCTGGATCTCCGAAGGGCTGCTGCTCGAATCGCGCCCCGACCAGATGGAAAACTTCAAGAACGTCGATCCGCAGTGGGTGGACGTGCCCTTCGATCCGGGCCGCAAATATTCGGTTCCGTGGCAGTGGGGCACGACCGGCGTGACGGTCAATACATCCGTCTACAAGGGCGACATCAACACGTCTGCGATCTTCCTCGATCCGCCGGAAGAACTGGTCGGCAAGGTCAACGTCGTGCCGGAAATGTCCGACGTCATGCACATGGTCGTCACCTATGCCGGCGGCGAACCCTGCACGGGCGACCTCGAAGTGCTGAAGAAGGCGCGCGACATCCTGACGGCCGCCAAGCCGAAGTGGATCTCGATGGACTACGGCAATATCGAGAAATACTCGAAGGGCGACCTTTCGGCCGGCGTCAACTGGAACGGCGCCTCCTTCCGCTCGCGCCTCCAGAATCCGGACGTGCATTACGGCTATCCGAAGGAAGGCTACCCGGTCTGGATGGACAATGCCGCGATCCTCGCCGACGCCAAGAACGTAGACAATGCCAAGCTCTTCCTGAACTTCGTCATGGATCCGGAAAACGCCGCGATGCTTTCGGCCTTCGCCCGCTACGGCAACGGCATCAAGGGGTCCGAAGCCTTCATGCCGGAAGACATGAAGTCCGCTCCCGAGATCGTTATCCCCGAAGAACTGAAGGCAGCCGGCAAGTTCAACCTCGCCTGCCC
>CAMPIK010000426.1 GCA_946886325.1 uncultured Shinella sp. | reverse complement strand
CCCGGCAGGACGCCGACGGCGGTGCCAAGCGTCACGCCGATCAGCGCGTAGAGCAGGTTGATCGGCTGGGCGGCAATGGCGATGCCCTGAAGCAGGAATTCGAATGTTCCCATCGGTCGGGATCCTCAGAAGAACAGGTTTTCGAGCGGACCGGCCGGCAGCGAGAGCTGGAGCACGCGCCCGAAGATGATCCACACGACGAAGGAAAAGGCGATGCCGACCGGCAGCGAGATCCAGAGCTTGCGCCGTCCGAGACCGTAGGCCGTCAGTGCGAAGAGGGCGCCGGTGGCGATCGAGAAGCCGGCCGTCTTCAACAGCAGCATCTGCGCCGCAAGGCCGGCCACGATGAAGACCACGGGTTTGACTTCGACCGGCTCGCGCTCGGGAAAGTCGCCGCGCCAGGCTTCGAACCCGGTCCAGACGGCGAGCAGCGCCAGACCGATCGACACCATGTGCGGCACCGTCGCGGGGCCGATGCGCGCATAGTTGCTCATCAGCGCGAGACGCGAGGCATCCCACCAGATGACGACGGCGAGCACGAAGAGCACCGGCGCAATGACGAGCGCCGCCCCATCGGGGCGACGCTTTGTTGCGGGAGGATTGACCTCGCTCATTGGACGAGCCCGATTTCCTTGAGGATCGCCTCGGTGGCGGCGATGTCCTTGCCGAGCTGCTCCTTGAAGGCGTCGCCGGCGAGATAGGTGTTCTGCCAGCCCTTGGTCTTCAGGAGGTCCTTCCAGGCAGCCGAATTGACCATCTTCTCGATGTCGCTGTTGATCGCGGCCTTCTGTTCATCGCTGATGCCCGGTGCCGCGGCGATCATGCGCCAGTTCTCGACCACCACGTCGAGGCCGCTTTCCTTGAGGGTCGGTGCGTCGATGCCTTCGATCCGCTCTGCGCTCGAAATGCCGATCAGGCGAAGCGTGCCGGCCTTCACCTGCGCTTCGAATTCGCCGTAGCCGGAGATGCCGGCGGTCACCTGGTTGCCGAGGATGGCGGCCAGCGCCTCGCCGCCGCCCGAGAAGGCGATATAGTTGATCTTGGTCGGGTCGACGCCGGCCGCCTTGGCGATCAGGCCGGCCGCGATGTGGTCGGTACCGCCGGCCGAGCCGCCGGCCCAGGAGACCGCACCCGGATCGGCCTTGAGAGCCTCGATGAGGCCGGCCATGTCCTGGATCGGCGAGGCCGCAGGCACCACGATCGCCTCGTATTCGCCGGTCAGCCGCGCGATCGGTGTGACGTCGTTGAGCGTTACCGGCGACTTGTTCGTCAGGATCGCGCCGACCATGACGTAGCCGCCGACGATGAGGGCATTGGCGTTGCCGGAATTCTGGCTTGCGAACTGGGCAAGGCCGATCGTGCCGCCGGCACCCGGAACGTTCACCACCTGAACGCTGCCGGAAATGCCTTCATCCTGAAGAACGGTCTGGATCGAGCGGGCGGTCTGGTCCCAGCCGCCGCCGGGGCCGGCCGGTGCGATGACGGTATAGTCGGCGGCAAAGGCCGGCAGCGCCATGGCGCCGGCAAGAATGGATGCCAGGAAAAAGTGTTTCAAAGGTCGTCCTCCATCAGGCGCGGTCATTTGGTGCCGCGATCGTTGATCCGTGAGGGAGGTGGTCACGCAAGACGCGAAAGGGCCGCGATGGCTCGCGGGCGCGTCTCGGTTCGTTCCTCCCCAAATCCCAGCCATCCGCCTCCACGGAGGGTGAGACCCCTAAGCCAACACAAGAAGCTGACATCTACCTGACATCGTACGCCGACCGGCCGTTTTGTCGAGGCTTCCGGTCACTGCGTGCGCAGAACCTCGTTCCATCGCGCGATCAGCCGGGCGCGCTTCACCTGGTCGAGATAGACCATGAGGCCGGGGCTGACCGGCACCGGCTTCAACTGTGCGCCCAAGAGTTCGCGCATGGTGTTGGCGGTGTTGTCGCCTGCGACCTCCGGCGAGACGGCGGCGATCTGGAGTTCGCGTGCCATGATCGTCTGGCCCTCCTTCGACATGAAGAAAGAGAGGTAGCGTCGGCCGAGTTCCGGCGAGGCGGCCGCCTGTGGTACGAGCCCGATGCGCGACATGACGACCGTATAGTCCTTCGGCAGGACGATGCCGACGTTCGGATCGCGCGACGCCCAGTCCGCGGCATAGGAGCCGAGGATGTTGTAGCCGAGCACGAAACGCCCGTCGGCGACGCGCTCCAGGATCGCCGAGCTGGTGGAATAGAGCTTGACGCCTGCTGCCCCCATCGCCTGGATGACATCCCAGATGTCGCCGAACTGCTCCTGGTCGCGCGCCATGAAGAGGAAGCCGACGCCGGAGCGCTCGATGTCGTAGGTGCCGATCCGGCCGTAGTTTTCCTCGCCCTTGCGCTTCAGGTAGTCGACCAACTCGGCGCGGGAGGCGGGCGGCGTCTCTCCGGCGAAGCTCGGCTTGTGATAGACGAAGACGGCCGGCTCGAAGGTCAGCGCGTAGGCGGTGTTGCGCCAGTTCGCCCATTGCGGCCAGCGGTCGCTCATCGGCAGGTCGCTGCGCTGGGCATAACCGTCGTTGGAAAGCTTCACCTGCAGGTCCATCGCCGAGGAGAAGGCGAAATCCGCGGTCTTCTCGCCGGCATCCGTCTCGCGCACGATCCGGTCATAGACCTCGCCGGTCAGCATTTCCTCGTAGCGCACTGCCACATCCGGATTGGCCTTCTGGAAACCCTCGATCATCGGCCGCGCCAGCGGCTCGTCGAGCGAGGAATAGACGACGAGTTCCGGCCCCTGACCATTGCCTGACAGCGCAGGATAGGTGGAGGAATTCGCGGTGGCGAGCGAAGGAAAGGCCAGAAGGAGGGTGATGGCGACAAGGAGGCGCATGGGCAGACTGTGCCCGACAGAGGCGCCGTTCACAAGTCCGCGCCGCATCGCTAAGGTCGGGCCGGGGAGAACGAAACAATGCGAATTCTGCTGGTCGAGGACAATGATGCGCTGGCCGACGGCCTGTCGGCGATCCTGCGCGGCACCGGCCATGCGGTCGACGTGGTCAATGACGGCGCCTCGGCCGATGCGGTGACGGCAACGGAGACGTTCGACCTCGTCATCCTCGACCTGACCCTGCCGGAGATGGACGGGCTCGACGTGCTGCGCGCCATGCGTGCCCGGCAGAACAGGGCGGCCGTTCTCATCCTGACCGCGCGGGGCACGTCGGAAGAAAAGGTGAAAGGCCTCGATCTCGGCGCCGACGACTACATGATAAAGCCCTTCGATATTTCCGAATTCGAGGCGCGCGTGCGCATGCTGCTGCGCCGGCAGGCCGGTCTGCGCTCGTCGGCCGTCAGCTTCGGCGGCGTCGACCTCGATCTCAAC
>CAMPIK010000425.1 GCA_946886325.1 uncultured Shinella sp. | reverse complement strand
TGCCGGCAACCGTCGAGTAGCGGGCGAGCGGCACCATCGTGTCGCCATGGCCGCCGAGAACGAAGGCCGTGACGTCCTGGACCGAAACCTTGAATTCCTCGGAGAGGAAGAGGCGGAAGCGGGACGAATCGAGCACGCCGGCCATGCCGACCACCATGTTCTTCGGGAGGCCCGAGAACTTCTGCAGCGCCCAGACCATCGCGTCGAGCGGGTTGGTGATGCAGATGACGAAGGCGTTCGGGGCGTATTTCTTGATGCCGGCGCCGACCTGTTCCATGACCTTGAGGTTGATGCCGAGAAGGTCGTCGCGGCTCATGCCGGGCTTGCGGGCAACACCCGCCGTCACGATGCAGACATCGGCGCCTTCGATGGCGGCGTAGTCGCTGGCACCCGTCAGCGAGGCGTTGAAGCCATCGACCGGGGAGGACTGTGCGATGTCGAGGCCCTTGCCCTGGGGGATGCCGTCGGCAATGTCGAAGAGGACGATGTCGCCCAGTTCCTTGATGCCGGCGAGATGCGCCAGCGTGCCGCCGATCATTCCCGAACCAATAAGTGCGATCTTCTTGCGGGCCATAGTCTTCCCTTCTCCCGGTCAAAATCCGTTCAGGCCGCGTCGCAAATACGCGACCTTTCGGCGCAAGGCCTTAGCCCTCCTCGCCAAAAAATTCAACCAATACTTTTGGGCTGAGTTATTTCAATCGGTTAGAACTAAAAAATCTTACGTAAACGTAAGTTATTCTGTCGCCGTTCCGTCATGATCCGCGATGTTTCGCCAGAAACTGGCGGTAATAATCCTCGCTGCGGATCTCGATGAGGCGCGAGACGGTCCGGTCGAACTCGAATCCCTCCGTGCCCCGTTTCGTGACGAGCAGGTCCTCCGGGGCGGCTGCGGCGGATGCAAAGAGCCGCGCCCCGCCGTCGTAGATCGTATCGACGAGGTTGATGAAGCGCTTGGTCTCGTTCCTCTTTTCGGCGCCGAGATGAGGAATCTGCTCCACGAACAGCGTGTCGTAGCGCTTGAGGATCGCGAGATAGTCGGCAGCCCCCAGCGGCTTTTCGCAGAGATCGGCGAAGCTGAACCGCGCGACCCGCCCGGCCGCTGCCGGTACCGGGACATGCCGTCCCTTGAGCTCGATCGTCTCCGGCGCGACGGTCTTGCCCGCGGTCTCCCGGCGCCATGCGCTCTCGATCGCCATGTCGGCATGCGGGCCGAGCGGATAGCGGAAGACCGGCAGGCCGGCCTCCTTGCCGAGCCGGTAATCCGTTTCGCTGTCGAGCGGCACGACGTCGACATGCTGTTTCAGCAGGCCGACGAAGGGGAGGAAGAGCCCCCGGTTGAGGCCGTCCTTGTAGAGGTTGTCCGGCTCCACGTTCGACGTCGCGACGAGGATGCAGCCTTTGGAGAAGAGTTCGCCGAAGAGCCGCGACAGGATCATCGCATCGGCGATGTCGGTGACGGAGAATTCGTCGAAGCAGAGAAGCCGGGCCTCATCGAAGAGATCCGAGGCGACCGGTGGCACGGGGTCGGCCTGCCGCGTCTCGCCGTTCTTCAGCTTCTGTCGGTGCTTGTGGATGCGGTCATGCACGTCGGCCATGAAGGCGTGGAAATGCGCCCGCCGCTTGCGCCGCAGGGGTGCCAGCTCGAAGAACATGTCCATGAGCATGGTCTTGCCGCGGCCGACGCCGCCGTGGATGTAGAGCCCTCTCGGTGCAGACGCCGTTTCCGGCTTGCGCTTGGCAAAGAGCCAGCCGAGCGCGCTCGACTTTCGCGCCGGGCGCTGGACGTGGATGTCCTCGAGAAGCCTGTCGAAGCGGCGCGCCATGGCGGCCTGCGCGGGATCGGCGGTCAGTTCGCCTGCCGAAACCATCGCCCGGAGACGATCGGAAACGCCGTGTTCAGGATGCGCGGAGACCCTGTCCCAGTCCTGCCCCATCAGTGATGACCATGCTCCAAGGCGCGGTGCCGGGTCTATCGCGAGAGGCTGACGGGCTGTCCTGCATTGGTCGAGCCGTCGAAGCGGGCGTCGGCCGTCTTGTAGAGGCGCGCGATCGCATTGCCGTCGCGATCCTTGAGCACGACCTGCTTGCCGGCCACTTCCCACGAACCCATCGTGGTCAGTTCACCGGCGCAGCCGCGCGTGCCGCCGCGCGATCCGCTGCCGAGATTGGTCAGTGTCAGGAACATGTCGCAGGAGGCCGGGCCACTTGCCACGCGCCAGTTGCCGACCATCGATTCCTTGGTGACGTCAAGCGCGCTTGCCGCCATCGTGTCGGTGCCCGCCACACCCGGCGTCGCCATCGCGGTGTCCGTCGCCGGCTTTTCCGGGAACTGGGACGTATCGGTCGTCGGGTCGGGGAGCTGGCCGGACTGCACGGTACCGATCGGCTGGGCCTCGAGGGGTGTCGGCGTCGGCTGGGTGTTGACGGTCATCATCGACGTCCGCTGGCATCCGGCCAATGCGAGGGCGAGCATGAGGCCGCCGGCCACGTGAATAATCCGCATGTCGATACTCCTGCCCAGTCGGATGAACTGATTGCTATGCAATATCCATTGTCGGATTAACGTGAATCGACAGGGCAAATCAAGACGCGGTGGAATTCTTTCAGGCCATGCACGCCATATTACTAGCGTCGTCGCGACCGATATGCCGGAACGATCAATGATCGACACCCGCATAGGCCGCCTTGCCCCAGAGGCTTTCCACGCGGCTGTTTCGGCCGCAGGCCGTGCGGTAGTAGTAATAGCGGATCGGATTGCGCGCCGCAAAATCCTGATGATAGCTTTCCGCCGGCCAGAAGCGGGCGGCCGGCTCTATGGCGAGCGGCAGTTTCTGTCCGAGCGTCGCCTCGGCGCGTGTCTTGGCGGCCTCGGCCTCCGCCTTCTGCGCCTCGTCCAGCGCATAGATCGCCGGCGAATAGGCAAAACCCCGGTCGCAGAACTGGCCTTCGCCATCCGTCGGATCGGTGGTGCGGAAGAGCACATCCGCGAGATGGCCGAAGCTGACCTTGTCGGGATCGAAGGTGATCTCGACGACCTCGCGGTGGCCCTCTTTCGAATAGGTCTCGTAGGTGGGGTTTTCTGTCGTGCCACCTGCGTAACCCGAGACGGCGTCGAGAACGCCCGGCACCCGGACGAAGTCCGATTCGACGCACCAGAAACACCCGCCGGCGAAAATCGCCTTCTGCGGTTCGGCCGCAGCCGCCGGAGCCATGACGGCCAGGAGAGCCGACGCCAGCAAACCTGCAAACAACGCTATCCGCATCACACGCCTCCCACGCTTCATCGTGAATTAGACGTAGCCGGACGGTGGAAAGTTGCAAATCAAATCAGATGCACAGCGGCGTGA
>CAMPIK010000424.1 GCA_946886325.1 uncultured Shinella sp. | reverse complement strand
CTGACCCAAAAGAGGGTTGCCGGTTATTCGGCCGGGGCCGGGGTCATGCCACCGGTGCCCGTGGACGAGGTGGTACCGCCATCGACCGGTGCTGCGGCGTTCTGCTCGGCCATCTGCTGCGACAGCGTCTTGAACTCCGGAGCGGCTTCCAGGCTTTCGGCGGTTTCCGTCGTGGTCAGCTTGACCTCGCCGCTTTCCGGAACCTGGTTGACCGTGATGTTCTCGAACGGAACGGCGACCCACTTTTCGCCGATGCCGAGGAAGCCACCGACACCGATCACGGCTGCGTCGACGCCGCCTTCCTTCTTGACGATCAGGTCGGCGATGTTGCCGATGCTCTCGTCAGCGCTGTTGTAGACGGCCTGGCCGATATAGGTGTTGGCCGAAATCTGGTCCTGGGCCTGTTCGGTCAGATAGGTGTCGCCAGCGGCGGCAGCCGTATCCATCGACTTGTCAGCGTCGGCAGCCGGCGTTTCAGCCGTATCGGTTGCCGGGGCCGCATCGTCAGCCGGGGTCTCGGCCGTATCGGTGGCCGGAGCGGTTTCCGTCGTCGTGTCGGTTGCAGCCGCATCGTCAGACGGGGTTGCGCCCATGTCGGTGGAACCGGCTTCCGGCGTTGCTGCCGGGTCTTCCATCGTCTGGGTCGTGGAGGGCTGGGTGGTGTCCTGAGCGAACGCTACCGGAGCGATTGCCGCGCCGAGGAAGAGTGCACCAGCGGCAACGGAAGTAAGAAGCTTGTTGGTCATTTTGAACCTGCCTTTCGTCTGCGTTGGTATCAAGGCGCAGCGGATTTTCTGTGAGTGTCCGTCCGCACCAGTCGATGCCACAACAACGTGGGTTGCAGGCTTTGGTTCCTTTGCAGGAACCGAATTTCACCGCCTTCTGCATCTTAATTCGGCAAATTCGATTGTGCATTGCCGCAAGAATCAGCGCCAATGCATGGCTCGCCCGGTCCTGTCGGGCAGACTTGCCCGTTCCCCTAAAGCCGGTAGGCCGGCTCGAAGCGACCGTTGACGGCAATGCCGAGCTCGAAGGTGCGGCCGGCATTCGGATCGGCGGCGCGCGCCGCATCGTCGAGGCCCTGCAAGGCGGAGGTCACCAGCAGGCGATCGGCCTTGGGGCCGATGAAGGCGGGGCAGCTCGTTTGCGTGGCCGGAACCGAATGGCGGGCGATGCGGGTTCCATCAGGCTTGTAGACATCGACCGCGCCTTCGCCCCAGCGCGCGTTCCAGATGAGCCCGTCCGCATCGCAGACCGAACCGTCGACGCCACCCGGCGAAACGCTCTGGTCGGAGAGCATCACCGGCTCGCCGGTCGGCAGGCCCGTCGCCGGATCGATATCGACGCGCATGAAATTGTTGATGTCGGTGTCGGTGAAATAGGCGGTCGCTCCATCAGGCGAGAAGCAGATGCTGTTCGGGATGGTGATATCGGTGAAGAGCCGGGTCACCGTTCCCTGCGCCACATGGTAGATCGCGCCGGCATGCTTTTCCGCCGACCGGCCCATCGTGCCGACCCAGAGCGCGCCCGAGGCATGCACGCGCCCGTCATTCGAGCGGTTGAGCGGCTTGTCCTCGATCATCGTCATCAGGGTCAGTTGCCCTGTCGCCGTCTCGCGGACGAAGAGGCCCCGGTCGGAGGCAATCAACTGCCGCGACGGGTCGATGACGGCGAGCACGCTGCCCATGAAGGGCAGGTCGTGCACCGTCTTGGTCCCGGTCGGCAGGTGCAGTTCGTGCAGTTGCTTGCCGATGATGTCGAACCAGAAGGCCGTGCTCGTGCCGGGATCGTAGGTCGGACCTTCGCCGAGCGTGCAGGTGACGTCCGAGAGGATGGTGCCGGTAAAGGGATGAATGTCGGTCACAGCGCTTCTCCATAGACGCGGTC
Source organism: uncultured Shinella sp. (assembly GCA_946886325.1). The sequence goes on along the minus strand of CAMPIK010000424.1, from coordinate 1,468 downwards.
ATAGGCCTCGATCGTCAGGCGCGCGCGTTCGCCCACCTCGGCCGCACTCATGCCCGGCTTGTAGAGGCTGGAGCCGAGGCCGAAGCTCTTGACGCCGATCTTCGCATAGTCGGCGAAATTCGTCTCCGACACGCCGCCGACCGCCGCGATTTCCAGTTCGGCAGGCAGCACGGCGCGGATGGCGTTGATGCCGGATGGACCGAGCACGCTTGCCGGGAAGAACTTGAGGCCGGTCGCGCCGGCGCGCGCGGCGGCAAGCGCCTCGGTCGGCGTGAAGACGCCGGGCATCGTCACCATGCCCTTGGCGGCGGCAAGCGCGATCACCTCCGGCTCGACATTCGGGCTGACCATCAGCCGCCCGCCGGCGCGCTCCAGATCCTCGACCTGCTCAACGGTCAGCACGGTCCCGGCGCCGATCAGGCATTCCTTCGGCGCCATCTTCGCGGCGATGCCGATCGACTCGAAGGGACGCGGCGAATTCAGCGGGATCTCGATCGCGGTAAACCCGGCCTCGATCAGCGCGCCGACGACGCCTTCGGTCTCCTCCGGCTTCAGGCCGCGCAGGATGGCGATGAGCGGGCGGCGCATCGGCGGAAAGGGAATTCGGGACATGGTGGTCTCCATCAGTTCGGCCAAAGGGCCTTTGCGGCCGTCGCCAGCCCGGCGCGAACGGCCTCGTCCGCATCAATGTCGGCGGCTTCGATGCCGACCGCCGTGAATGCACTTCTATAGAGGTCGCCGAGCGGCCCGGATGCGACGAGCGCGACCGATGCGTCCCCGTCCACCATGGAAAGCGCACCGGCGATCTCGATGCCGATCATCAGGCCGGACAGCCGCGCCTTTGCTTCGGCCGCACCCAGGCCGTTGAGCAGGTTGCCGGCCCTCAGCGAAAAGAGCCGGTTGGTCAGCCGCGCCGGCTGGTCTCTTGCCTCGGCGACTGCCGAGCGAAAGGCGGCACTTGCGGGATCGACCCTACCGCCATCCGAAACCGAATGGGACAGGATCGTCTGCGTGGCAATCGCCTCGAAGAGTTCGCCGGTCATGAAGGTGGCGAAGGCGGCAACGCGGCCGGCCGCGACGTTCACCCATTTGCTGTGCGTGCCCGGCATGCAGACGAGGTGCCGGCCGGACCCCAGCGTTTCCATCGCGCCGAGCAGTTGCGTCTCCTCGCCGCGCATCACATCAGGCGCGGACGGATCGCGCTGGGCAAGGCCGGGCAGGATGCGGATGTCGCGCCCCTCGACAGGCACCCGCACCGCCGCATAGGGGATGGCAGACAGCGCGGCAGGCGTGTCGAGATAGCCGGCCTCGACCCAGCCTTGCCGGGCACCGGCCATGCCGCAGACGATAACCGGCAGGTCGCGCGGTGCCGAGACGGCGTCGAGATGGCCTTGGAGCACGGCGGCAAAACCGGTCTTCGCCGCCGTCGTCATGCCTTCGCCGCTGCGTCGTTCGGCAAGCACCGAAC
>CAMPIK010000423.1 GCA_946886325.1 uncultured Shinella sp. | reverse complement strand
CGGTTCGGCGATCCGGAATGCCAGGTCCTGATGATGCGGCTTGAGAGCGACCTGCTGCCGATCCTCCATGCGGCCGCCACCGGCACGCTCGACAGCGTGACGGCCGAATGGCGCGACGAGACGGCGCTGACCGTCGTGATGGCCTCGAAGGGCTATCCGGGCAGCTACGAGAAGAACACGCCGATCCGCGCAGTGCCTCAGGACGGCGCAAACACCAGGGTGTTCCATGCCGGCACGGCGCTGAAGGACGGCGCGCTTGTTGCGACCGGCGGGCGCGTGCTGAACGTCACGGCGATCGCCGACAGCGTGGAAGAGGCGCAGCGCCTCGCCTATGCCGCGGTCGACAAAGTGGAATGGGAAAACGGCTTCTGCCGCCGCGACATCGGCTGGCGGGCGATCGGCCGGTGATCCCGTCATATTGCCGATACGGTTCATGATGCATCCGTTGCCGATGATCACGCTTCAGATTCGCGACCGCATCACCGACGCCGGCAGGATCGGCGGCCACAACGAGGATCGCCTCGGCGCCACCGCCCGATCCGCCTTCGTCATCGACGGCGCCACCGGGCTTTCGGACGAGCGGCTGTTTCCGGAATTTTCGAGCGACGCGGAATGGCTGGCGGACCGCTCATGCCGGCAATTCGAGGCGGACGGCGACCTGGCCGTTGAAACAGTAGTGGAAACGATCTGCCGCGAGGCGGCGGACGCCGTCGGCGCTGCGGCGGGCGAGCAGAGCGTTCCGGCCTGGGCCTTGCCGATCGCCGGGTTCCAGATGATCCGTATCGAGGGCGAAACAGTCGTGTCCTACGGTCTCGGCGATTGCCGGCTCTTCGTTCTTTCCGACCGCGATGGCAGCGTCTTCGACACCTCCGCCTTGCGCGACAACCCTCAGGTCGAGCGCGAGCAGGCGCGGGCGGCGGTGGAACTGGCCGGAGGGCTGAAGGCGCTCGGCGCGCTGAACGCCCACCCCGATGTGCGCGAGCGCTTGCGCCAATCGCGCGCCCTCTGCAACCGTCCCGGCGCCCGCGTCTGGACGCTCGGCACCGTGCCGGACGCGGCAAACCATATCGTTCGCGAGGTCCTGCCCCTGAAGGCGCCGCTCACCGGGCTTCTCTGTTCCGATGGTTTTGCGGCCCTTTGCGACCAGTACGGCCTCTACGATCCCGCCGGCTTCGTCGCGGCCGCGCGCGACCGCGGCCTTGCGGCCCTGCTTGACGAATTGCGCGATCTCGAACGGGTTCGTGATCCGGACGGGCGGACCTATCCGCGCTACAAGATCAGCGACGATGCGACGGCGGTGCTGTTCGACATCAGGACATCCGCCTGATCCGGCCCTTGATCCGGCGGTGCGCGGAAAATTGCCGGGTCATTCAAAGTTTACCAATCTTCCTGACCGGATCGTAAGGGAGAACGCATATTCTCCGGGATAACACTTGGGGAGAACTGGTTATGCGTATCCTTCTGTCGATGATCGCGGTTGCAGCCGTTGCGGCGCCCGCCTTCGCTTCGTCGATCGAACCCGTGACAGCGGGCATGACGACCAACAGGAGCGTCGAGTCGATTTCCTGCAGCGGCTGCCCGCCGCTCAAGGAAAAGCGCATGGGGACGCAGTATCACGTCGATCCTATCGACCCCGGCACGCAGAAGGTAGAGATCCGCGAGGTCAACGGCGTCAAGAAGCTCTACCGCACCGAAGCCTGGTTCGGCGGTTCGCCGGTTGTCGTCGTCACCAAGGCGACCGATGAAGCGATCCGCGCGGCGGAAGCCGACACGGCGGCGGCCAGCAAGGAGATCGACATGGCCGCGACGAGCGCGCTCGACACTTCGGCGGCTGCCGACGCGGTGACGGCGAGCGCCGCCGATCTCAAGGGCACGAAGGCCCTCGACGCCTCGGCGTTTGAACTTCGCACCGACTGATCCCATATCCCATTGGTTCCCTGCCCCATCGGCCCCTCCAGGCTGATCGGGCATCCACCCCCGGGTGGATGTCTTGCGCCCCTGAAGAGAAGCAGGGGCGCAAGCTTTTTGTGGGACAGGCTTTCGCGCGCCGGCCTCAGATCCAGCGGTCGCTTTCCGCCGTGCGCGCGCCGCCTTCGTGGCCGGTGTTCAGCGTGCCGCGCGGCTCGATCAGCAGCATCTTCACCTCGCCCTCGGCAAACGGCTTGTGCTCGACGCCCTTCGGCACGACGACCATCTCGCCCGGCCCGAGCGTGACGAAACCGTCGCGGAAATCGATGCGCAACGTACCCTCCAGCACGATGAAGGCCTCGTCGGTCTCCTTGTGATCGTGCCAGATGAAATCGCCCTCGATGCGCACGATCTTGAACTGGTAGTCGTTCAGTTCCGCAATCACGCGCGGCTGCCACTGGTCGGAGAAGAGCGAGAGCTTCTCGGCGAAATTGATCGGCGTGCAGGTCTTCGACGTCGCATCCATGGACGGTCCTCCTTCTGATATGGCGGAAGGAGATAGCGGTGCGCGCCGGGCGGGGCTTGAACGTTTGTGCGCGTGAAGGACCCGCTATGCGGCAACGCCGACGGCCAGATGGATGCCGTTCGACCGCTGGAGTTCGCCGATGACCGCAAACAGGTTGTCCGCGCGCGGGTTTCCCTTCGGGCCGAGCATCCGCATCAGGCTCTTTGCCGGCGTTCCCGTCTTCTCCGCCAGCGCCTCGAAGCCGATGCCGGCATTGATATAGTCGCGCAGCAACCGCTTGCCCGTATCAACGTCGCCCGCCAGAAGCACTTCCACCGCCTCGGTCAGAAGCGCCGTCGCGAAAGCCGGGTCGCGCGCGGCACGAAGCTTGATCGTTTCCTTGAAATCCCGTGTCAGAGCCATCTCAGCCTTCCACCTTTCTCTGCTTGTAGTCTAGCCAGCGGCCATGAGCGTCACCAATATCGCGCTGCTGACGCTTCTTCGTGCCGCCAGCCAGAAGCAGGATCAAATTGCCGCCATCCCGCCCGAAGTAGATGCGATAGCCCGGTCCGAAATCTATCCGGTATTCGAGAACCCCTGCCCCGACGGACTTTACATTGGAGAGATTGCCGCCCTCCATGCGCGAAAGTGCAACGACGACCTTCGCTGCCGCACGCGCCTCGACGCCCGCAAACCAATCGGCAAACGGGCTGCGTCCATGTCGATCGATGTATTCGACGATCTTCATCCTTGCCGATAGTAACACATACGTTACCATAGGCAAGGATCAGTTGGCCGTTCAGCCGGAAATCTTCGAAAAATCCGCGACGGTGCCGGTGGCCGCGCTGGCCAGGATGTCGCGGGTCTGGAACGCCGGCACGCGCACGTCCGAGGGGACGTCCACCTGCTTCGTGAAGGCGAACGGCAGGTTGCGGCCGCGGGCCGCCAGCGCCACCGCCATCGACG
>CAMPIK010000422.1 GCA_946886325.1 uncultured Shinella sp. | reverse complement strand
GAGGTGGTGCCGTTCCAGGTGAAGACCACGTCACGGTCGAAATCGATCGTGGAAAGGTCGGGCAGCAGGCCGTAATCGGCCGTAATCTTGCGCGTGTCGGGGAGCTTGAGCTCCTTGACGACGTCGGAGACCCAGCCCGAGCCGAAGCTTTCCCAGGCGACCATGTCGACGCCGCGCGGGCCGAGCAGCGACCAGAGCGCCATCTCGACGGCGCCGGTGTCGGAGGCCGGCACGATGCCGATGCGGTAGTCCGCAGGCACTTCCAGGACTTCACGAGTGAGGTCGATGGCCTGCTTGAGCTTCGCCTTGCCGACCTTGGCGCGGTGCGAACGACCGAGCGCGGCATCGGAAAGCGCATCGAGCGACCAGTCGGGACGCTTCGAGCACGGGCCAGAAGAAAAATGGGTGTTGTTCGGACGCACGTCCGGCGGTGTGACGGTCTTCGTCATGTTGCTATCCTTCCAGATAGATAGCCCTTCGTTGGGGAAGGGTGTCCCGCCGCCGGAGATATGAGAAGCCCGCTTCGAAGTCAAGCGGATTGTGTCGCGATCGACGCAGGAAAGGGCGCAACGGAGACGGTCGACCTGTGAAATAAATCCCCGCAATACATCAAAGGGGTGGACGTATAGAGCGTTTGTAGTGTGAGATAGTTTACGGTCACCCAGTGCCGGAGGCCAGCCTGCCGAACAACAAGGAGCAGCATGACGCATCCCTACTCGAATTTGCCCACCAGCGCCTTCTGGCGGACCGGCGTATCGGATGTTTCGCCGCTCGAACTGGAGAATATCTATGTTCCGCGGTTTGCAATCGACCGGAATACTGCGATTGCGTCAGCCGGAAGCTGCTTCGCACAGCATATCGGTCGGCAGTTCCGGGAGCGCGGTTATCGTTTTCTCGACCTCGAGCCCGCGCCGCCGCTCCTCAATCCGGATCGTCACGAGGCATTCGGTTTCGGCCTCTATTCCGCCCGCTACGGCAATCTCTATTCGATGCGCCAGCTTCTCCAACTCTTCCGGCGGGCCTATGGCGAATTCACGCCCCGCGAATCGGAATGGCTTTGCGACGACGGTCGCGCCTTCGATCCCTTCCGGCCATCGATCGAGCCCGGTGGCTTTTCGTCGCGCGAGGAACTGCGCCGGGATACGGACTACCACCTTTCGATGGTCAGGCGCCTGCTACCGCAGACCGAACTCTTCGTCTTCGCTTTCGGCTTGACCGAAAGCTGGGTCTGCACGGCCGACGGCGCCGTTCTTCCGACCTGCCCGGGCACCGTTGCCGGAGAATTCGACGCAAGCCGGCATCACTTCCACAATTTCCGCTATGAAGAGGTGATCGACGACGCCCGGCAGTTCATCGCGCTCGCCCGGCGGCACAATCCCGCCATCCGCTTTCTCTTCACCGTCTCGCCCGTCCCCCTGACGGCGACCGCGAGCGGAAAGCACGTCCTGCCCTCCACCGTCTATTCCAAATCGGTCCTGCGCGCGGTCTGCGGCGCACTCTACGAGGAATATGAGGAGGTCGACTACTTCCCCTCCTACGAACTCGTGACCTCGCATCCGATGCGCGGCATGTTCTTTCATCCGAATCTTCGCGGCGTTTCAAAGGTCGGCGTCCAGCACGTCATGAAGACGTTCTTCGAAGCGCATGGCGAGACGGGCAGCATGCCTGCCGTTCCGGAGACCCGGCCGGAGGCAAAAGTCGAGGAAGTCAAGCAGCGCAGGCTGCAGAGACGCGCCCGCAAGCAGGGCCGCGATGCCGCCTGCGACGAGGAAATTCTGGAAAACTTCGCGAAATGAAGACACTGATCGGCGGAAACTCCCACACCGGCGCCCTGAAGAAGGGCCTTGAAGAGGCCGGCGCACAAAACGAGATCGACGTCTTCGTCTTCGGATCGGCCGTCGTGGAACTGGCACCGTTCAGCGCGATCGAGAACGGCCGGGTCGTCTTCACGGAAGAGGAGTATGCCCGCAATCTTCGGCGCCTCGCCGGCTTTGGCGACTTCGACCCGTCGATCCGCTGGGGGCTTTGCATGGGCACGCACAATGCCCGCCTCTATCGAGATCGCTTCTGGCGGGAGGCGGAGCCGAGCGCGATCGCGAGGGCCGGCCGGAGACCTGTGACGCTCGGGCTGATGCAGGCGATGATCGAGCAGGACCAGAAATATACCCGCCGCTTCATAACGCAGCTCAAGTCAGCCAGGGCCGCCGTCTTCGTCGTTTCCTGCCCGCCGCCGCGCAGGGACCACGCCGCCATCGACGCCGGCACCCGGCCGGAGGTGGTCCAGACGATCGACGCGGAAGCGCGTCGCCACTTCAGGCAATGGCTCGGCGATCACGAGGTGGACTTTGTCGACTATCCGCCGGAAACCGCCGATGCCGATGGTTTCCTGAAGCCGCACTATGCGGCGGGCGTCAAGGAGAACGGACGGCTCGATCCGCACCACGCCAACGAGGCCTACGGACGCCTGATGATCGGCGCCGTCGATGGCTATCTCTCGTCCCAGCGCTGAACCCGGCCTATCCCGGCCTGCAGGCTATCGTCACCAGGTGTTGATGCGGATGCCGGCGCGGAATTCGTGGCGCTGGAAGCCGTCGTCGAAGGCCTTGGTCCCGGTCGCGCCGTTGGCTTGCTCCGCCGTCGTGTAGCCGAACATCTTGCCGCCGTTCATGTCGGTGAAGCGGTAGCCGAGATCGAGCTTGACGCGATTGGTGAGATCGTAGGAGGCGCCGGCCATCAGCGCGTAGGTGAAGCGCCAGGATTCCTCGCCCGGCCAGTTCTCGGGCAGATAGGTGGTGCCGTCGCAGGCCCCCGCGCCGTTCTTGCAGCGGTAGGTATGCGAACCGCCCCACTGGATGTTGGTCATGCCGACGCCGGCGCCGACATAGGGCGTGAAGCCGGCGATGTTGGCGATGTCGACATAGCCGTTCGCCAGAACGCTGATCGCGTTGTAGTCCGCATTGTGCGTGACGCCGCAGGTGGTGCCCGCCGCCTGGCTCGTCGTGCAGGGCGCGCCGAGATTGGAGCGGCCGTCGAAGGAGCCGTTGAAGAAATCCGTCGTCAGGTCGGCACGGAACACGTCGTTGAACTGGTAGCCCATGCCAACGCCGTAGGAGAAGGGCTCGGAAAACTGCCCGCCGTCGAAGGTCGTGGCAACCGGATCGCCGCCATTGACGGCATAGTCCGTATAGGTCGGCTTGCCGCCGCGCACCCAGCCCGAATAGCCGAGATCGCCGCGAATATACCAGCCCTGCGCGATCGACGTGCCGCCAATGGTGACTTCGGGCGCGTTGATGATCGGCGGAAGGTCGCTGGAATACGCTGCCGTTGCGGCAAGAAGCGACAGGGCGGCGGCGGCCAGCAGGGGCTTCGCGGAAGTCATG
>CAMPIK010000421.1 GCA_946886325.1 uncultured Shinella sp. | reverse complement strand
ATCGGAGCCCGGTCCAAGGTCACTCAAATTACGCCCTTTGAACCATCATCCACCAACGCGGGAATGAGCCAACTAAAGTCCTTCGCGTTACTCTGCGGACCAAACAGCGAGCCTCTGTCAACTCAGTTGCCCCTCCGGCACCACAATAAACTGCCGCTCGAACGCAATATGCTGCCGCATGGCTTCGAAGAAGCCGCGCAGCATGTAGCCGGCGGCTTCGGCGTTGAAGGGATAGCCGCGCAAGGCCGAAGCGGGATCGCCGCGGTTTGGCAATCGTCTTCCGGACGGCGCCATCGGAACCACCCACAAAAGCAAACGGCAGGCCACCGAAGGTAACCTGCCGTGCACATGTCACGCTTTCGCGTAAATCGGATCAGAATTCGATCTCGAGTCCGCTTTCGCAGAAATCGAACTTCGCGGGTTCCGATTCGCTTCCGTCGGCGTAGGTGGCCTTGACCCATTGAGCACAGCTTTCGCTGTTTGTGCTTTTGTCCCACAAGAGGTCTACAGTCGATCCCGGCTTGATGCCGCTGCCGATGTCAAAATAGCCCCAGTCGCTCTTGTTCTCGGACACCAAGACTTCGGTGATGGCCGAACTTGTCGTGTTGGTTGCTTTGAAGGAGAAATCGTCAGCTTGGGCGGACGTGGAAAACATTCCATTCCCTGCGACAGAGAAGGCGATTGCAACAAAACCCGTACGCACGTTACTGAAATTCATGTTCTGTCCTCAGACCAATGGGAGTTCGATACCGGTCATGTTGCATTATCCCTATGGAATGTCGATGGAAATCATGGTGTGGAATACTTTCCCGCAAGGCCGGTTTTTTGAGTTTGACAATGCTACCGTGACGGGCGACTTGAAGTCGCCCGTCTTTTTTCTTGCAATCAAGACTTGTATGACTGCACCGGAGGCGCCACGATGAACTGACGCTCGAACGCGATGTGGCGGCGCATGGCTTCAAAAAAGCCGCGCAGCATGTAGCCGGCGGCTTCGGCGTTGACGGGTTCGCCGCGTCCGAGGCTGAGCAGCGTTTCCGACAGTTCCTCGGAGAAACATTCGTCCTCGCAATGCTCGAATTTCAGGCGGGCGATGGTCTCCGCGAGTGCCGCGCCCTTTTCGGCCGCCAGCAGCGCCGGAAACAGGACCGTCTCCTCGTAGCGGTGCACGCCGCGCACCAGGGGTCCGAGCGCCTTGGCGGCATAGATGCATTTCTGCCGGTTGATTTTGTCGGGCAGGCTGTCGGCGATCTCCTCCAGCGCGTCGCAGAGGCGCAACTGTTCTGCGTGTGCCCGGTTGAGCCAGGCAAGCGATGTCGCGTCCTCGGGTGCCGTTGCCAGCAGCCGGCCGATCCCGATCTCTTCAAGCTCGCTCATCGTTTCATCCCTGTCCGTTGCAGCGCGTCCCTTGCTGCGTGTCCTTGGCCCGCTGTCTTGGCAGCCCGGGCCGGTGATCGCCGCCTGCGTCAACCTGTCCTTTTGATGCCGTCAGGCGCCGGGCGGTGCCTTGATCTGCATCAAGGTTCCCGGGCCCGCCTTCTGCGATCCCTCTTGCAGCGTGAAGCGGCAGCCATCGGCGGGCCGCGCACGAAACTCTGCAAGTTGGGGGATGCCAACGATGAAATACGGATCATCGACTTTGACACTGGCGGCGGGCGCCTTTGTCGCCTTCCTGGGCGCGGCTTTCGCGCAGGATGACCTTTTTGAGGCCCATATGTGGGTGCTGTTCTTCGTGCTTCTCGGCAGCGCGATCGTCATGCTGCGCCGGGTGAGCTTCGCGCCGCAGCCGGCCGCCGACACCGGCTTCTATTTCGACGAGGTGGTGAAATACGGCGTCATCGCCACGATGGTCTGGGGTGTCGTCGGCTTTCTCGTCGGCGTCGTGGTGGCGCTGCAATTGGCGTACCCTGATCTCAACATCGAGCCCTGGTTCAACTTCGGCCGCATGCGGCCGCTGCACACATCCGCCGTCGTCTTCGCCTTCGGCGGCAACGCGCTGATCGCCACCTCGCTCTATGTCGTGCAGCGCACCTCGCGGGCGCGGCTCTTCGGCGGCAATCTCGGCTGGTTCGTCTTCTGGGGCTACCAGCTCTTCATCGTCATGGCGGCGACCGGCTACCTGCTCGGCATCACCCAGAGCCGCGAATATGCGGAGCCGGAATGGTATGTCGACCTCTGGCTTACCGTCGTCTGGGTCGCCTATCTCGTCGTCTTCCTCGGCACGATCCTGAGGCGCAAGGAGCCGCATATCTATGTGGCGAACTGGTTCTACCTCTCCTTCATCGTGACGATCGCGATGCTGCATGTGGTCAACAACCTGGCGATCCCCGTCTCCTTCCTCGGCGTCAAGAGCTACTCGGCCTTCTCCGGCGTGCAGGATGCGCTGACGCAATGGTGGTACGGCCACAATGCCGTCGGCTTCTTCCTGACGGCCGGCTTCCTCGGCATGATGTATTATTTCATCCCGAAGCAGGCGAACCGCCCGGTCTATTCCTACCGGCTGTCGATCATCCACTTCTGGGCGCTGATCTTCATGTATATCTGGGCGGGTCCGCACCACCTGCACTATACGGCGCTGCCCGACTGGGCGCAGACGCTCGGCATGGTGTTCTCGATCATGCTGTGGATGCCGTCCTGGGGCGGCATGATCAACGGCCTGATGACGCTGTCGGGCGCCTGGGACAAGATCCGCACCGACCCGATCATCCGCATGATGGTGATCGCCGTCGCCTTCTACGGCATGTCGACCTTCGAAGGCCCGATGATGTCGATCAAGGCGGTCAATTCGCTCAGCCACTACACGGACTGGACGATCGGCCACGTGCATTCCGGCGCGCTCGGCTGGGTGGGCATGATCTCCTTCGGCGCGCTCTACTACCTGACGCCAAAACTCTGGAACCGCGAGCGGCTCTATAGCCTGCGGCTCATCAACTGGCACTTCTGGCTCGCCACGCTCGGCATCGTCGTCTACGCCGCCGTCATGTGGGTCGCCGGCGTCCAGCAGGGGCTGATGTGGCGCGAATATGACGACCAGGGCTTCCTCGTCTATTCCTTCGCGGAGACCATCTCGGCGCTCCATCCCTACTATGTGCTGCGGGCGCTCGGCGGCGCCATGTATCTCGCCGGCGCGCTCATCATGGCCTGGAACATCACCATGACCATCCTCGGCTACCAGCGCGACGAGGCGCCGATCCCCGGATCGGTCGTGCCTGCCGCTGCCCTCCAGCCGGCCGAATAGGGAGACACCCATGTCCATACTCGACAAACACGCGATCCTCGAACGCAACGCCACCCTGCTTCTCGCCGGCTCCCTGCTGGTCGTCACCATCGGCGGCATCGTCGAGATCGCGCCGCTCTTCTACCTCGAGAACACGATCGAGAAGGTGGA
>CAMPIK010000420.1 GCA_946886325.1 uncultured Shinella sp. | reverse complement strand
GGTAACCGTCCGTCGGCTTGTGGATGCCGGAGATCAGGTTGACCGTTGTCGATTTGCCAGCGCCATTGTCGCCAAGCAGGCCGACCACTTCGCCCTCGCCGATATGGAAGCTGAGGTTTCTGAGAGCGGTGAGTGCACCGAAACTCTTCGAGATATTGTGCAGTTCGAGAAGATTCGACATCACGCAAGACCCCGCCGCTCGATGAGATGGTTGAAGATGGCGGCCAGCACGATCAGCGTCGCGATGAACATGTCGAGATAGAAGCCGGGGGCGCGCAGCAGCAGCAGCACATCCGTCATAGTGTGGATGAGCAGCACGCCGAGGAAGACGCCGATGATCGAGCCACGACCGCCGCGCAGCGAAAGGCCGCCGATGACGCAGGCCGCAATCGCCTGAAGCTCGAGGCCGGCACCCTGTCCCGGCTGTACGCTGCCGACGCGCGCCGTGGCCAGGATGCCAGCCACTGCCGCCATGCCGCCGGCAATGCCAAAGGCGATGAGCTTGACGCGGTTGGTATTGATGCCGATCGCCGTGGCCGCCCCCGGATTGCCGCCCGTCGCGAAGACATGGTTTCCGAAACGGTGGCGATGCAGCAGGAAATGGAAGCCGATGACGAAGAGCACGATCCAGATGAAGGCGGCATTGATGCCGAACAGCGTGCCGGAAAACAGACTGGAGAAAGCGGGCTCCGGATCGAACCGCACCTGCACCGCGCCGTTATAGAGCAGCACGGCGCCGCGCCAGAACAACAGGCCGCCAAGCGTGACGATGAAGGACGGCAGGCCGAAGCGCAGCGTGATATAGCCGTTCGACAGCCCGATCATAACGCCGGCCAGAATGCCGAGCGGCGCGGCAAGGAAGGCGCTCAAGCCAGCCTCGACGAGCGTCGCCATCAGGATGGCTGTGAAGGTGTAGACGGACCCGATCGAAAGGTCGAATTCGCCGGCGATCATCAGCACGCCGGCACCGAGCGCCAGGCAGCCGAGCACCGGTATCGCCTTCATGAGGATCGTCAGGTTCTGCGGCGAGAGATAGCGGAAATCATCCGGATAGAGCAGTGCGCCGGCGATGCAGACGATCTGCAACGTCGCGAAGACGAGAAAGATCGCCCCCGCGGGCATGCCCATGATCTGTTTCAGGACGGATTGCTTTTGCGTCCGCGTCCGCGGCGCGGCACTGTCGGCAAGAATGGGTGTCACGGTCTGGCACTCGATCGTTGAGGACGGGGAAGATGCCGGGCACGCCGGCAACCCCATGGAAGACGATGGAGCGGCTCCGGGAAGGGTGTGACCCCTGTCCCGGAACCGCGCGAACGCGTTCTATCGATAGCTGCCGATCAGCGGCTTGACCGAACTGATGCGCGACTTGTCGAGGAAGGCGCCCTGTCCCGTATCGATATCGGTCGGCGTCAGGCCGTACTTCTTGGCAAGCGCGATCTGGGCGATCGGGTGATAGCCCTGGAGATAGGGCTGCTGGTCCATGGTCGCGAACATCGCCCCGGATTCCACGGCATTGACGATCTCGACGGCAAGATCGAAACCGCCGAACGGAATGTCGATGCCGGCATCCTTGATGGCGCCCGCGCCGACCGTCGAGGTGACGGAACCGGTGCCGAACAGCGCCTTGACGTTGGGGTTAGCGATCAGGAACTGCGCCATGATGTTCTGCGCCTCGGCCGGATCGAGGCCGGCACGAACCGTCTCGACCTTGATGCCGGCCTCGGTCATCGCCTTCTCGATGCCGCCGCCACGCGCGACCGCGAAGCTTGCTTCCGGGATCTCGCGCGGGTTGAACACGACGTCGCCGGACTTCAGGCCGAATTCCTTGATCATCCGGTTGCCGAGCTCGTAACCCGAGGCAAACTCGTCCATGCCGACATAGGCCTGGCGGCAATTGCCCTTGGCGCCTTCGAGGTCGTCGTTGTTGAAGCCGATGACGACGATGCCCGCCTCGACGGCGGCGCAGATGCTGTCGTCGAAAGCGTCCGACGAGGAAATCGCGACGGCGATGCCGTCGACGCCGCTCGCCGTCGCGCTTTCGATCAGGTCGTTCTGGCGGACCGGATCGTTGTTGGCATACTGCACGTCGAGATCGACGCCGAACGCCGCGGCCGCGTCTTGCGCGCCCTTCACCACGGGGTTAAAGAACTGGACACTCGGATCGAGGTAGATGATCATCGTGGCCTTGACATCAGCGGCAAGCGCCGTCGATGCCAGCATGGTGGTCAGGCCCGCAGCCAATGCGGCAGTTTTCAACCTGGTCAACTTCATTTGCGTATCCTCCCTTTGGATGTGCAATACGGGTCGAAAGACCCAAATTTCGGCTGGCGAGCTCCGACCAAAGATCGCGCCAGCCGAGATTTTCCCCCAGGGCCGCCCGCCTGCTCCCGAAGACAGCGCGGCCCGCATTCCTCTCATCACGCCGATGGCGCGAACCAGGGCGCCGGGCGCCCGAGCGTCACGTGGACGCCCTTGAACTGCGAATATTCATCAAAGCCGTAGCGGCCGAGTTCACGGCCGAGGCCGCTCTTCTTGTAGCCGCCGATCGGCATTTCCGGCGTGCCGTCGATCACGCTGTTGATCCAGCAGCGCCCGGCGCGGATGCGGCGGATGCTCTGCAGGGCGTTTTCGAGATTGGTCGACCAGACCGAGGCCGACAGGCCGAACTCGCTGGCATTCGCCAGTGCCACGGCCTCGTCCGCCGTCTTGAAGGTCAGCGTCGACAGCACCGGCCCGAAAATCTCCTCGCGGGCGATCGACATGTCGGGCGTGACGCCTGAAAAAACCGTCGGGGCATAATAAAGACCGGCCTCCTTGCCGACCCTCTCGCCGCCGAGCAGCAGTTCGGCACCGGACGCGATGCCGGCCTCCACATAGGAATGCACCTTGTCGGCATGCGCCTCGGAAATCATCGCGCCGATCTTCGTGCGTTCGCTGAGCGGATCGCCGAAGGTCACCTTGCGCGAGATGTCGAGCAGGCGCTCCATCAGTGCGTCGCGGATGCCCTCCTGGACCAGCAGCCGGCTGCCGGAAATGCAGCACTGGCCGGCATTGTGGTAGACGCCGTAGGCGATGCCGTCGGCGGCCGCCTCGAGATCCGCATCGGCAAAGACGATCTGCGGCCCCTTGCCGCCGAGCTCCAGCCCGACGCGCTTGACGCTGCGCGCGGCGATTTCGCCGAGCTTGGTGCCGACGCGCACAGAGCCGGTGAAGGCGACCATATCGACGCCGGGATCTTCGGCCAGCACCTGGCCGGCCGGATCGCCGTAGCCCGTCACGACGTTGAACACGCCGTCCGGAATGCCCGCCTCGCGCGCCAGTTCCGCCATGCGGATCGAGGTGCCGGAGGTAAATTCCGACGGCTTCAGGACGACCGTGCAGCCGCTGCCGATCGCCCACGGAACGCGCT
>CAMPIK010000419.1 GCA_946886325.1 uncultured Shinella sp. | reverse complement strand
GTGTGAAGGCGGTCATTGCCGATTGTCAGCAGCGCATGGTCGAGTTGCCTGGCCAGCGTGCCGGCGAGTGCCATAGCGAGATCGGGTTGCCGGAAGGCGGCGTCGCGGACGCGCCTGACGTCGAAGCGCGCGACGACCGTCGGCTCCGCGGTCTGCGCATTGACCGTATGGCCTTTGTTGTCGAAGACGGCACCCGCACCGATGAATTCACCGGGTCCGTAGAGCGCGACGTCCGCCTCCCGGCCGCCGGCTTCAAGGTGATAGGCCCTGACATAGCCGATCAGCACGCAGTAGAGGCTGTCGGCGGCCTCCCCGGCGCGAAACAGCACCTGATGGGGGGCAAGGGAGAGGATGGCGGCCATTTCCATCATGGCCGCCGTCGATTCCATGCCGAGTTGCGACAGCAGCGTCGACTTGATCAGAATTTCCCGGTCACGCATGCCGGGTTTCAGGGGCCTGTTCATCGTTCTCAATACGCCTCCGCTCAGAGCCGTGGGTTTCCATGAGACAAGGCTAACTGAAGAGGCGCGGTCTGAAATTGATTTCGATCAATGGTTTTGTCTGTTTGATGCACGGGCGCGGATGAACGGAAACGGCCGTCGCGCAGGACATGCGCGGCGGCCGTTCGTTCTATTGCGATGTCCCGGAGGACTATTCGGCGGCGAGCGCCGAGTTGTGCACGATGCTCAGCGGCTTGCTTTCAGCGTTTCGGCGCTTTTCGAGCCGTTCGACGCGCTCTTCAAGGCTCTCGACCGAGCGCGCGGTCTCGTCGGCAACGCGGGTCAGTTCCTCGGGCTCCATCGGCAGCCGTTCGTCGTCCTTCTTTCCGACCATGGAGCCGAAGATCCAGGCCAGCAGACGCGACAGGTCGTCCATGATGAGGAAGAACGACGGCACGACGACGAGCGACAGCACGGTCGAGACGATGATGCCGCCGATCACCGCAATCGCCATCGGCGCGCGGAACGTGCCGCCTTCGCCGACGCCGAGCGCCGAGGGAAGCATGCCGGCCGACATGGCGATCGACGTCATGATGATGGGGCGCGCGCGCTTCTTGCCGGCTTCCACCATCGCCTCGGTCCGTTCCATGCCCCGGTGCATCATCTCGATCGCGAAGTCGACGAGCAGGATCGCGTTCTTCGTGACGATGCCCATCAGCATCAGGATGCCGATCAGAACGGGCATGGAGAGCGCGTTCTGCGTCAGGATCAGGCCGGCCGCCACGCCGCCGATGGCAAGCGGCAGCGAGAACAGGATGGTGAAGGGCTGGATCACGTCCTTGAAGAGCAGGATCAGCACCATCAGCACGAGAAGCAGGCCGAGCAGCATGGCATTGCCGAAGCTCTGCTGCATCTCCGCCTGGATTTCCGCGTCGCCGCTCTCCGAGAAGGTCACCGTCTCCGGCATGTCGATCGAGGTCGCGATCTCCTTGAAGCGGGCGCTTGCGGTGTCGAGCGCGACGCCCGGGCGCAGGTCCGATCCAACAGAGACGACGCGGTTGCGGTCGTGCCGCTTGATGGCGCTCGGGCCTTCCGAATAGTCGATGTCGGCAACCGAGGAGAGCGGCACCATCGCGCCGGATGCTGCCTGGATCTTGAGATTGCGGATTGCCATCAGGTCGGTGCGGAAATCGCGATCGACCTGCACGCGGATCGGGATCAGCCGGTTGTCGAGCGACATCTTGCTGAGCTGGGAATCGATGTCGCCGATCGTCGCCACGCGGATGACCTCGGAAATCTGCGAGGTGGTGATGCCGAGGCGGGCCATCTGGTCGTCGCGCGGGCGGATCTGCAGTTCGGGGCGCGGCAGCGAACCTTCGGAACTGATGTTCGAAAGGATCGGGTCCGCCCGGAGCTTGGCTTCGAGCCTTGCCACCGTATCGTTCAGGTCCTTGTCGTTGTTCGACAGCAGATTGAACGAAAGGTCGCGCTCGCCGCGATCGTTGAGCTTGATGATGCGCACATCAGGAATGTCGCGGATCGCCGCAAAGAGCTCCTTCTCGACGTCCCACTGCGGCTTCGTGCGGCCATGCGCCTCCAGCTTCGGCAGTTGCGGGCCGATCACCGGAAGGCTGCCAAGAAGGTCGTTGACGATACGGTTGACGAGCGAATGGTCGCGCTTTTCGAGAATGACGGTGAGGGCGGCGCGGCGAAGTTCCAGGTCGCCCTTGGGCGAGGAGCCTCCGAGCACGAAGACGCTTTCCACGCCGTCGATGTCCTTCACGCGCTGGTAGATCTCCGTCGTCGTGCGATCGGTGTCTTCAAGCATGGCGTCCGGCGGCAGTTCGACGGAGAGCACGACGCGCGACGCGTCTTCCGGCGGCATGAAGCTGCCGGGCACGGTTGCCAGCAGCATGACCGAGCCGATCAGGAAGCCGATTGCCGCGATAAGGGTCAGGTAACGGCTGTACCAGTGGCCGGTCGTCGTGGTGATGAGCCAGGTATAGCCGCGCATGAAGGCGCTTTCCTTCTCGTCGCCATGGCCGTCGGCATCGCCCGAGCGCATGAGATAGGCCGCCATGACCGGCGTGATCAGGCGCGCCACCATCAGCGAGAAGAAGACCGAAACCGCAACCGTCAGGCCGAACTGGATGAAATACTGGCCCGGAATGCCCGGCATGAAGGAGACCGGCACGAAGACCGCGATGATGGTGAAGGTCGTGGCGATGACGGCGAGGCCGATCTCGTCCGCCGCGTCGATCGCCGCGCGATAGGGCGTCTTGCCCATCTTGATGTGCCGGGCAATGTTCTCGATCTCGACGATCGCGTCGTCGACGAGAATGCCGGTCGCGAGCGTCAGCGCGAGGAAGCTGACGAGATTGAGCGAGAAGCCCATCATGTCCATGACGAAGAAGGTCGGGATCGCCGAGAGCGGCAGGGCGACGGCCGAAATCAGCGTGGCGCGCCAGTTGCGCAGGAAGAGGAACACAACGATGACGGCGAGCAGGGCGCCTTCGATCAGCGTGTGCAGCGCCGCTTCGTAATTGCCATAGGTGAAGTAGACCGCATCGTCGACGAGCGCGATCGAGACGTTCGGGTTCTTGGCGCGAACGTCCTTCAGCGCCGTCTCGACGGATTCGGCGACGGTGACCTCGCTCGCTCCCTTGGACCGGAAGACGGCGAAGGTGACGACCGGGTTGCCGTTGAAGCGCGAGAAGGAGCGCGGCTCTTCATAGGTGTCCTTGATCGTTCCGAGTTCCGCCAGCCGGACGAACCGGCCGTTGGAAAGGGCGATCATGGTGTTTGACAGTTTCTCGACCGAACGGGCGTCGCCGAGCGTGCGGATCGCCTGCTCGCTTCCGGCAATCTGGCCGCGGCCCGAGCCGACGTCGGCATTCATGCTGCGAAGCTGGCGGTTGACGTCTGCGGCGGTGATGTTGAGCGAGTTGAGCTTGTCCGGATTGAGGTTGATCTG
>CAMPIK010000418.1 GCA_946886325.1 uncultured Shinella sp. | reverse complement strand
TGACGTAGCTTTCCTCGCCGCTCGGATAGCCTTTCGCCTCGTCGTCCTCGTCGACAGGCTTTCCGGTCTCCGCGTCAATATAGCGGCTGGCAACACGGTTGCCGGTCTTGCGGTTCAGCGTGTGGAACCGCACCTTCTCCGCCTCGCTCGTCGCCGGCGTCATGGAGACGGGACAGGTGACGAGCGAGAACTTGAGATAGCCTTTCCAGAACGTTCGCGGTGCCATCGATCTTCTCCTGTTCCCTGCCTGGATCTCCATACCGCCATCGCCGGAAGCGAACCGTCGAAACCGAGCCGGATCGGCCTAAACGGCGGGCCTCTGCGCTTGTTCCGCAGGCATTAAGGACGAGGGAACCAAGGTCCCGATTCCGCGTTCTCGCGATATGCGACGGCAGTGGTTCGATGGCCGTCAGTATGGAGAGGATTCCGTGGCAAAAAGTCAGCAGAAGCGTCCGGTCAAGCGAGGCGCACCACTTGCCAGCGAGGCGGACAATCCCGTCCGGCGTCGGCGAAATGTCTGGGAGCCGCAGGTCATGCCGCCGCAGACGGTAGATCTGCCTTTGCGGGACGGCGACGACGCGGATATCGCGGTCCCGGCGGCCATTTCGGGACAGTCTCTTCTCGACACCAGGCGCTAGATCGGGTTCCCGCGCGCCGCGCCGGAGCGGCAACGCATTTTGTTCACCCACCATAGATGTTGCAGGTGCGAAATGAGACTGTTTTAGGGTAGGCTCCGCGTGTGAGCTTGTTGCGTTGATTCTTGCCGAATGTTCCTCATCACCACGGGGTTGATCATGAACGACGTCAGACTGGAATGGATTAGCAAGCGTGCCTACTCCCTTTGGGAGCAGGAAGGGCGGCCCTGGGGCCGCGACCAGCATCACTGGGACCAGGCGACCCGCGAACGCGACGAGTTCGAGCGCGTCGCCCTGCCCGGCGCAAAGAAGGGCAAGGCCTCCAAGGAAGCCGACACCCTGACGATGGTGGCGGTTGCCGCGACCCGCAAGCCGAAGGTCACGGCGGCGGTGAAGCCGGACAAACAGAAGGCCGCCACGGCGCATTGAGAACCGGCCGCTTCGCGGCATCTCGGAAGGGAACGATCCTGCCGGACAAGGGTTTCCGGTCTATCCACACCAGATAGAAAGGATCGACCATGCCTTCCATTGATTCCGCCCGGATTCTCATCCTTGCCACCGACGGCTACGAACGCTCGGAACTGCGCGTCCCGCACGACGAACTTGCCGCGCGCGGCGCGACGGTCACGATCGCTTCGCTCGAAAAGCGTCCGATCAAGAGCTGGGCCGAAAAAGACTGGGGCGATACGATCGACGTCGATCTGACGGCGAAGGATGTCGTTGTCGAAGACTACGACGCCATCGTGCTGCCCGGCGGCCAGATCAATCCGGATATCCTGCGCAAGGACCCCGATGCCATGCGCGTCGTCAAGGGCTTCCTTGATGCCGGCAAGATCGTCGCGGCCATCTGCCATGCGCCCTGGCTGCTCGTCGAGGCCGATGCCCTGCGCGGCCGCAAGGCGACGTCCTATGCCTCCATCAAGACCGACCTGAAGAACGCCGGCGCCGACTGGCGGGACGAGAAGGTCGTCAACGACAACGGCATCATCACATCGCGCTCGCCGGACGACCTCGCCGCTTTCGTCGACAAGATCGTCGAGGAAGTCGAAGAAGGCCGCCATCACCGCCGGGCCGCATAAAATCGACCACCTCTCGCCGCGCATTGCCGCGGCCGGGAGGTTGGCGTACCTCCAGCCGTGTCGCCGTCACGCCGAGCGAACGGCCGCACCGAAGGTCAACGGATCGTCGGTCGATGGACGGTTCGCATCCTTGACGAGGCGCCGGTGGCGGCGGGACTCGGCGAGCACGTCGGCGAAGCGACAGATGCCCTTGGCGCTCAGCATCGGCAGCAGCTTGATAAAGACATCGGCGGTCGCCACGGCATCGCCGATCGCGGTGTGCCGGGCTTCTTCGGGGATCACGATGCCGAGCCGCTTTGCCAGCGCATCGAGGCTGTGCGGTTCGCTCCGCCCGAAGACCGCGGCCGACAGGTGGATCGTATCGAAGACCGGATTGTCGAAGCGCAGTCCGAGCTGCGATTCGCGCCGGCGCAGGAACTCCATGTCGAAGGGCGCATTGTGCGCAACCAGCACCGCCCCTTCCGCGAAACGATGAAACCGCGCGACGGCGTCAGCGACATCCGGCGCATCGGCGACCATCGCATCGGTGACGCCGTGGACGGCGGTCGAGGCGGCCGGTATGGCGCGTCCCGGATTGACCAGGAGATCGAAGGCCTCGCCGCGCACGCGCTTGCCATTGACGATGCGCACGGCCGCGATCTGCACGATCTCGTCGCCCTGATCGGGCATCAGCCCTGTTGTCTCCGTATCGAAGACCACATAGGTCAGTTCGTCGAGCCGCTTGTCGCCGAACTCCGCATAGGCCCGCGCCAGGAGTTCGAAGTCATAGGCGACGGACCGGGACGGCGGCGCGACGGCGGGGGCGGCTGCCGGCGCTTCCGCCTCGGCCAGACAGGCCTCGTAGCGGGGCACCAGGTCGTCAAGCGCAGAGCGCAGGACAAGCACATCGGCGCGAATCCGCCGGCTGTCACCAGCCCCTTCGTCCGCCACAGCGGCTTCCAGCGCCGCGACAGCGGGCAGCAGCCGGTCGAACACATCGCCAAGCAGCGTGTCGCGCCGCGCCCGCGCCGTGATCTCGGCCGTCACGTCGCGCAGGGTCAGCACATAGGCGGCGGGATCGTCGACCGTGTCGCCGACGAGCCGCATGCGCACGGCAAGCCGGCGTTTGCCGCAGGGCGTGGTGCACAGAAGCTCCGTCGCCTGAACGGGCGCATCCGTCTCAAGCAGGCGCTGGTGCGCCTCGCGGATCGGCCCGTCGCGCAGATAGTCGAAGAGATTGCGATCGAGACAGAGCGGCACGTCGCTTCCCGACAGCAGTTGCTGCGCGGTGCCATTGTAGAAGACGAGCCGGTGGCGGCCGGTGCACAGGAGCACGCCCGGCGGAACGTCGGCGAGGATCTCCTCGAGGTTCGCCTTGTCGGCGGACAGGCGCGCCGTCTCGCGCGCCACGCGCTCGGCTGCCGCATTGCGCGCCTCGGCCAGCGTCGCCGTGGCGGCGGACGCGGCCGGCACGAGGTCGCCGAGATAACGCGCCGTATCCGGCTCCAGCGCATGCGACACGCCGGCATGGGCGCGGGCGCGGATCGCGCCGGCAAGCCCCTCGATCGGCCGGGCGAAATGCGTGTCGAAGAGATACCAGACGCCGGCGACAAGCCCGACGATCGCGAAACTCGCGACAATGGCGCCCTGCACGAAGGCTTCCAGCATCCGCGGGTCGCCGTTGCGGTGATAGCCGAACCAGAGGCCGGCGGCGAGCGCCACGAC